>JAQGNM010000014.1 GCA_028291845.1 Massilia sp.
GACCCCGAGCTGCTTGGCGTGGCGGTCGACGTCGGCGAGAAAGCGCGTCATGTGTTCGGCGAAGCCGGACTGGTCCTGCGGGCCGCAGCCGCTTTTGAGCAGGTACAGCGCGTAAAAACCTTCGTACATCAGGTCGACCAGGCTTTGCGGATCGTTGCCGCCGGCGCCGCGATTGGCCAGCAGGGTCGGCGCGGCGCGCCGTTCGACATGTTGGGTCATTGCAAATCGCCTCGCAAAAAGATGGTTCTGGGAATTGCCTAGCTTGCGGCAACAGGCCCTGCTGCATGTGAGGCAACGCAACGTTAGCGGAGAATTTCCGACAAAAAACAAACTGCTGGGAAACTTGACCATGCGCAACAACCCCGCGTTTCCTTGTCCAATAATGTTGTCTGGACCAACGGTACCGGAGAGCCAGCATGATCCTGAAACGTCTTTTACCCAGTGTAGTTTGTATTGCGGTCCTGGCCGGCTGCGCCAGCACCGCGCCGGTCGCCGCCGACAAGCCGGCGCCGATCGCCAACGCGATGGCCGACGCCGATGCCGCCGTCAAGGCCGGCCGCAACGAGCAGGCTTACGCCATCCTGAAATCTGCCACCGTCGCCCATCCGACCGACAAGTCGCCCTGGCTGCGCATGGCGCAACTGCGCTTCGACGACAAGAACTACGGCGAAGCGATCGTCAGCGGCCAGCAAGCGCTCGAGCGCGATCCCAACGACATGCTGGCCTACAGCCTGGTGGCGGTGAGCGGCCTGCGGGTGTCGAGCAAGGCGCTCGGCGACCTGTCGCTGAAAAACGGTTTTACCGGGTCGGTGCGCAGCGAGGCGCAGGAACTGGCTTCGCTGTTGCGTAATACCTTGAAGGAGCCGATCGTCGCGCCGCCCGCGTCGCGTCCGAATCAGGGACGGTCGTCGCCGGCGGCGCCGGCCACCACCAGCAAGCCGGCCAGTGCGGCGTCGAGCATCAAGCCGTCGTGCAGCGGGCCATTTTGCGGTCTGAACTGAGTTAGCACCGCTTCGTTCGCCGTTTTAAATCCCGGCCGGCTGGTCCGGCCTTTTTTTCTCCTCCAGGAGTCCACATGGCCAAGAAAGACAGCGTGCAAAAGCGCCTGCAGAAAGTGCGCCCGCCGCGGGTGCAGATGACCTACGACGTCGAAATCGGCGACGCCATCGAAAACAAGGAACTGCCCTTCGTGGTCGGCGTGATCGGCGATTTCGGCAGCGATCCGCAGGCGGCCAAAAAGGCGCTCAAGGAGCGCAACTTCGTCAACGTCGATGCCGACAATTTCGACGAGGTGCTGGGCGCGGTGGCGCCGGTGGCGCAGTTCCGGGTGCCCAATCACTTGTCGAACGAAGGCGGCGAATTCGCCGTCCAGTTGCAGTTCAAGGAGATGGCCGACTTCCGTCCCGAATCGGTGGTGCGCCAGGTAGCGCCGCTGAACGGTCTGCTCGAGGCGCGCGCCAAGCTGGCCGACCTGCGCAATAAATTGGCCGGCAACGACCGGCTCGAGGACATCCTGCAGGAAGTCCTGTCGAGCACCGAAAAGCTGGACAGCTTGCGCAAGAAGGAGGCCCAATGAGCGCCATGATCGAAACCCGTGCGCAGGACCGCGCGGCGCAGACCGAGACGGCGGCCGGCGAAGTCGACTTGCTCGACGAGATCATCGCCCAGAGCCGGGTGGCCGCCTCGAGCAGCGAGCACGCCCGCGCCAAGGACCTGATCGCCGAGCTGGTCAGCCAGGTGATGGATGGCACCGTGGTCATGTCGAACAACTTGTCGGCCACGCTGGACGCCCGCGTGGCCGAACTCGATCGCATGATCTCGGCGCAGCTGTCGGCGGTGATGCACGCGCCGGCCTTTCAAAAGCTCGAACGCAGCTGGACCGGCCTGCAGTACCTGGTGAAGAACTCGACCACCACCGGCGGCGGCCAGCAGATCCGCATGATGAATGCGACCAAGAAGGAGCTGATTAAAAACTTCCAGTCGGCGCTGGAGTTCGACCAGAGCGCGATTTTCAAGAAGGTCTACGAAGAGGAATTCGGCACTTTCGGCGGCGCCCCCTACGGCGCCCTGATCGGCGACTTCGAGATCAGCCGCCAGCCCGAGGACATCTATTTTCTCGAGCAGATGTCGCACGTGGCCGCGGCCAGCCATGCGCCGTTCATCACCTCGGCCGACCCTGCGCTGATGGGGATCGATGGTTTTGGCGACCTTGGCAAGCCGCGCGACCTGGCCAAGGTGTTCGACACGGCCGAATATGCCAAGTGGAAGGCGTTCCGCGAATCGGAAGATGCGCGCTACGTCGGCATCACCCTGCCGCGCTTTCTTGGCCGGCTGCCGTTCAATCCGGCCGACGGCATGACGGTCGACGGCTTCAATTTCGTCGAGGACGTCGACGGCAGCGACCACCAGAAGTACTTGTGGTGTAACGCCGCGTATGCGTTCGGCGCGCGCCTGATGACGGCCTTCGAGGACTTCGGCTGGTGCGCGGCGATTCGCGGCGTCGAAGGGGGCGGCCTGGTGGAAGACCTGCCGACCCACACCTTCAAGACCGACGAGGGCGAGGTTGCGCTGAAGTGCCCGACCGAGGTGGCGATCACCGACCGCCGCGAGAAGGAATTGTCGGACCTGGGCTTCATCTCGCTGGTCCACTGCAAGAACACCGCGTACGCGGCGTTTTTCGGCGCGCAGTCGGCGCAAAAAGCCAGGAAGTACGCCAACGAGGCGGCCAACGCCAACGCCGTGCTGTCCTCGCAACTGCAGTACATCTTCGCCGTCTCGCGCATCGCCCATTACATGAAGGCGATGATGCGCGACAAGATCGGCAGCTTCTCGGCCGCTTCGAACGTCGAGGAATACCTCAACCGCTGGCTGACCCAGTACGTGCTGTTGGACGACAACGCCAGCCAGGAACAGAAGGCCCAGTTTCCCCTGCGCGAAGCGAGCGTGCAGGTGGCCGAAGTGCCGGGCCGGCCGGGCGTGTACCGCGCCGTGTCGTTCCTGCGCCCGCACTTCCAGCTCGACGAACTGTCCGTTTCACTCCGCCTGGTCGCGGAACTGCCGCAATCGACCAAAAACTGATTTTCAATTCTTAAACCTATATATATCGAGGAGAAGAGCATGGCAATTGACGTGTACCTGCAGATCGACGGCATCAAGGGCGAGTCGACCGACGACAAGCACAAGGACTGGATCGAATGCAAATCGGTAGCGTGGTCGGTGTCGCAGCCGAAATCGGCCACCGCCTCGACTGGCGGCGGCCACACCGCCGAGCGCTGCGAGCATAGCGAAATCAGCATCTCCAAGCTGGCCGACCTGTCCACGCCGATTCTGCTGCAAACCTGCTCGTCCGGCAAAACCATCCCCAAGGCGAAGTTCGAATTCATGCGCGCCGACGGCAAGGGCGAGCGCATCAAGTATTTTGAAATCGAGCTGGAAAACGTCTTGATCGGCGACGTCAGCCCGAACGTCAGCGAAGGCGACATCCTGACCGAGACCATGGGCTTGAAGTTTTCGAAGGTGAAGTGGAAGTACACCCAGCAGAAAGTCACCGGCGGCTCCGGCGGCAACACCTCCGGCGGCTGGGACCTGGCGACCAACAAGGTGGTGTAAGCGGCGCTGTTTTTTGAGCACACCGCGGCCAGGAGCCGCGGTTCTTTTTGGAGACGTGGATGGCCTTGCCGACCCGGGGATATATGCCGACTTTGCTGGACCGCCTGTGCGGCGACCACGACACTGGCGCCCACATGCGGATGACGATCGAACAGCTCAAGGACAGCGTCGCGCGCGATCTCGAAGCCCTGCTCAACACCCGCGCCGGCATCGATGCCCCCGCACTGGCCGACTTCGAATGCTGCCGCACTTCGATTCTCGCCTATGGCTTGATCGACTTCGCCGGCTCCTGCCTTTCCAGCATCGAGGACCGCGCGGCCATTTGCGCCAGCCTCAAGCGCGCCATCGAACAGCATGAACCGCGCCTGCGCGAGGTCAGCGCCACGCTCGAATCGGAGCCCGGTAGCGTCAACCGCCTCAACTTCTGCATCAATGCCAGCCTGCAGGTGGCCGGTTCGGCCGATTGCGCCGATCCGGCCGAAGCGGTCAATTTCAACGCCGTCTTGCAGCCCTCGTCGCTGCACTACTCGATCAGCAAGGCGCGCGCCGTGCGCGCCTGAACCAACCATCAAGGAGCCTGTGTGGACATCAACCTGAAAACGCTGATTGGAAAACTCGGCGACAGCACCCGTGTCGCCGCCACCCGCGCCGCCGCCATCTGCGTCGGCCAGGGCCACTACGAAGTCGACATCGAGCACCTGTTCCTTGCCCTGCTCGAGCAGCCCGACTGCGATTTCAGCTGCATCGCGCGGCAGTGCGGCATCAGCCTGACGGGCCTGGAATCGGACCTGCGCCGCGAGATCGGCAGGTTCGCCGGCGGCAGCACCCGCACCCCGGTATTTTCGCGCCACTTGCCGACCTTGTTCGAACACGCCTGGCTGATCGCCTCGCTGGGCGCCTCCCCGGGTGCGGCGGGTCCGCGTATCCGCAGCGGCCACCTGCTGCTGGCCCTGTTGACGGCGCCCGACCTGGCGCAACTGGCCCAACGCGGCTCGGCCCTGTTCGCCCAGATTCCAGTCGACCGCCTGAAACACGACTTCGACAAGCTCACGCGCGGCTCGGCGGAAGCGGTGCGCGAACTGCCCGCCGCGCCCGGGGCGGCCGGCGACGCCATGGCGGCGGTGGCGCCCGGCCATAGCGCCACGCCGGCGCTCGACCAGTTCACCACCTGCCTGACCGCGCGCGCGAGAGAGGGCAAGCTCGATCCGGTGATCGGCCGCGATGCCGAGATCCGCCAGGCCATCGACATCCTGATGCGGCGCCGTCAAAATAATCCCATCCTCACTGGCGAGGCAGGGGTCGGCAAGACGGCGGTGGTCGAAGGGCTGGCGCTGCGCATCGTGCAGGGCGACGTGCCCGAGGTGCTGGCCGGGGTCGAGATCCACACGCTCGACATGGGCTTGCTGCAGGCCGGCGCCAGCGTCAAGGGCGAATTCGAAAACCGCCTGAAAAACGTCATCGACGAGGTGAAGCAGAGCCCGCACGCCATCATCCTGTTCATCGACGAGGCGCACACCATGATCGGCGCCGGCGGCACGGCCGGCCAGAACGACGCCGCCAACCTGTTGAAACCGGCCCTGGCGCGCGGCGAACTGCGCACCATCGCCGCCACCACCTGGAGCGAATACAAGAAGTATTTTGAAAAGGATGCCGCGCTTGCGCGCCGCTTTCAGGTGGTCAAGGTGGAGGAGCCCGACGAAGCGACCGCCTGCGCCATGCTGCGCGCGATGGCGCCATTGATGGAGCAGCATTTCGGCGTGCGCGTGTACGACGACGCCATCGAAGCGGCGGTCAAGCTGTCGCACCGTTTTATCAGCGGCCGCCAGCTGCCCGACAAGGCCGTCAGCGTGCTCGACACCGCCTGCGCCAAGGTGGCGCTGGGCCAATCGGCCACGCCCGCGCTGGTGGAATCGCAAGCGCGCCTGATCGAGCGCATCGACGCCCAGGTGGCGGCGCTGATGCGCGAACAGGCCGGCGGCATGGAGCACGGCGCCAGGCTGGCCGAACTGGCGGCGGCGCATGCGGTGGCCACCGATACCTTGCGCGCCGCGCGCCAGCGCTGGGAGCAGGAGAAAGCGATCAACGCCGACATCCAGCAACTGCGCGCCAGCATCGAGGCCGGCAACCAGTCGCACCAGTCGGGCGCCTTGCGCGCAATGATCGAGCGCCTGCGCGAAGTGCAGGGCGAAGCGCCGCTGGTGCCGGTGCAGGTGGACGCCCACGTGGTGGCGGAAATCGTCGCCGGCTGGACCGGCATCCCGCTCGGGCGCATGGTCAAGGACGAGATCAAGACGGTGATGAATCTGCAGGCGCTGCTGGAAGAGCGCATCATCGGCCAGTCGCATGCGGGGGCGGTGGTGGCGCAGCGGGTGCGCACGGCGCGCGCCAACCTGGACGACCCGAACAAGCCGAAAGGGGTGTTCCTGTTCGTCGGCACCTCCGGCATCGGCAAGACCGAGACGGCGCTGGCGCTGGCCGATTTGCTGTACGGCGGCGAGCGCAAGCTCATCACCATCAACATGAGCGAATACCAGGAAGCGCACAGCGTGTCCGGCCTGAAGGGCTCGCCGCCCGGTTATGTCGGTTACGGCGAAGGGGGCGTGCTGACCGAGGCCGTGCGCAGAAATCCGTACAGCGTGGTGCTGCTCGACGAAGTGGAAAAAGCCCACCCCGATGTGCTCGAGCTGTTCTTCCAGGTGTTCGACAAGGGCGTGCTGGACGACGCCGAAGGGCGCCAGATCGATTTTAGAAACACCATCATCATTCTCACCTCGAACGCCGCCTCGAGCCAGATGATGGCAGCCTGTCTGAACAAGCCGGCGGCCGACCTGCCGACTCCGGACCAATTGGCCGAGCTGATTCGCCCGGCCCTGATGAAGCACTTCAAGCCGGCCTTTCTCGGCCGCCTGACGGTGGTGCCGTTCTACCCGATCGCCGACGAGGTCCTGGCGCGCATCATCGCCCTCAAACTCGAGCGCATCAAGGCGCGCATCCGGCACAACCACCAGGCGCAATTCAGCTGGGATGAAGCGCTGGTGAACGCCGTGCTGGCGCGCTGCACGGAAGTCGATTCGGGCGCCCGCAACGTCGACACCATCTTGAATGGCACGCTGCTGCCGGAAATCGCCGACAGCGTGCTGGCGGCGATGGCGCAGGGCGGGGCGATCGGCCGCATCAAGTGCAGCGCGACCAAAGCCGGCAAATTCAAATACGCGATCGAGGCGGCCTGAGTGGTGTGAATGACGTGAGCGACAGGGAGGATCATCATGGATATCGAAGAATTGCTGGCCGCGGTCAGCGTGGAGGCGCCGTGCGGCGAGGACCTGGCCTTTTCCAGCGAACTCGATGCGATCGCGCGGGCGCGCCAGGCCGACGACCCCTCGCTCGAGCAGGGCGCCTGGGTCACGGCGCTCAAGGAAGCCGACTGGAAGTTCGTCGCCAGCGGCTGCAGCCGCCTGCTCAAAACGCGCAGCAAGGATCTGCGCCTGGCGGTCTGGCTGGCCGAAGCGGCCGCCAAGACCGGCGGCCTGCGCGCACTCGGTGAGGCCTTGCTGGTGACGGCGGGCCTGTGCCAGCGCTATTGGGACGGCTTGTACCCGCTGTCCGAAGAGGGAGACCACGAGCAGCGCATCGGCAACCTCGGCTGGGTGGCGGCGCGGGTGGCGCAACTGGCCAGGGAATTGCCGGTCACCGAGGGTGCCGGCGCCTACTCGCTGAACGATTTTGTTTTTGCCCGCAGCCACGCGCCGGCCGAAGGCGGAGCGCCGACGCTCGACCTCGACGGCGCCCGCCGCCGCACCCCGGCCGCCTTTTACCGCCGCCTGTTAGAGGACTGCGCGTATTGCGAAGCGGCGCTGATCGAGCTGGAACGGGTGGTCGACGCCAGGCTGGGGCCGGACGGCCCTGGTTTCACGGCGGCCAAGGCGAGCCTGCAGGATGTGGTGCACTTCGCCGCGCCGCTGGCCGGCGCGGTGGAGCAATCAGGCAAGGCGGCGAATGCGGCAAATGCGGAAAATGCGGCGACGCCGAATACACCGCGGGCGAGCGCGCCGTCAGGCGCCGCGCCGGTCGTCGCGGCGCCTGACGGCCCGCTGCAAACGCGCGCCCAGGCGCTCGGCCAGTTGCGCGCGGTGGCTGCTTTTTTCCGCCAGACCGAGCCGCACAGCCCGGTCGCTTACCTGGCCGACAAGGCGGCGCACTGGGGCGAGCAGCCCCTGCACGTATGGCTGCGCGCTGTGATCAAGGACGACGTCATGTACGCCCAGCTCGAGGAGATGCTGGGCGCCCCGAAGCCCGCAGCCTGAGCCGCCAGGCTACGCCGACGGCCCCGCGCTCGCCGAATTGGCCGCCGGGGTGACTTTGGCGGTCGCCTTGCTGATCTGCTCTTCGACGGTGGCCACCGCCTGGCGGGTGGCCTGGGTCACCTGCTCGTAGCCTTTGAAGGCATTGTCGATGGCGGTCTTGATGATTTCGACGGCGTTTTCCGAGCCCGGCTTGACGTTCTGGGTGACGTCGTAGATCAGCGCGGTGAGGGCGCTTTTCGCTTCGGCGATATGGGCATCGGCGGCATCGTGGAATTCCTTGCGGATGTCGTCGATGATCACTTTCATTTGTTCCTGGTATTCGACGGCGCCGCCGATATCCGGTTTGGCCTGGCTGGCCAGAGCCGCCATCGCCGCCCGGGCATCCTTGGCCTCGCGCATTTTCTGGCCGGCCGCCATGGCGCTGTCGACCGAACTGCGCGCGGTCGCCATGTTCAGCGCCACTACCTGCTCGACCCCCTGCACCGCTTTGCTGGTGAGGGCGTTGAAGGTCATCATCTGAAGTTCGAACAGGGTCTTGGTAGCGGATGCAAATTGCTCGGGACTGGTAAACATGCACATCTCCTCGGTTGGTGCTGCGATGGACAACCTTGCTGCTACTCCTCCGGTACTACAGTGTTGCATCGATCGGCATGCCGTCGATTTTTATGATGTGATCTGCGCGACCATTATTCATGAGCGACCAGCTTTGCGCAATGGCTGTCCCGATAGGGTCCCCGCCACTTTTCCCAGCCGGCGCCAAGCGGCGTTTGCGAGCAAACGGTTGCGCCGGTCAGCTTGCTGCGCCAGCTGAACCAGGGGGCCGGTTTTGCCGTCGCCTCCCCGATCGAAGTGATCCATAACAATGCCGACAATGCCAACCATGCCGCCGCCTTGTTCATGACGCCCCGACCGGTTCCGCCAGCGCTTTGGCTTCGGCCCGCTGCGGCGCCACCATCGGCAGCAGCAAGGTAAAGCGCGCCCCGGCGCCGGTAGCGCTGTCGAGTTCGATCCGGCCGCCGAGGATGTTGGTGACGATGTTGTGCACCACGTGCAAGCCCAGGCCGGAGCGCCGGCCCTGCCCGCCGCTGGTATAAAACGGGTCGTACACGCGCGACGCGATCTCGGCGGCAATGCCGATGCCGTTGTCGGCCACGCTGACCGCCACCTGCATGCCCGCTGCATGGGCGCTGATGCGCACCAGGCCGCCCTTGGCGCCGGCGAACGCATGCACCAGGCAATTTTCGAACAATTCCGTCACCACTTGCGACAGGGGGCCGGGGTAGCTGTCCATCGTCAGGTCGCGGCCGACGTCCAGTTCGAGCTTGATGCGCTGCGACTTGCCGGCCACCCGCAGGGGGGCGGCCAGGTCGTCGAGTAATTCCGATAATGAAAAATGGCGCCGTTCGGCGCTACCGTGGTCGGCGGCGATCTGTTTGAAGCCGGCCACCAGGGTGGCGGCGCGCTTGAGATTGCGCACGAGTAAGTCGCCCGCTTCGCCGGCCTCGTCCAGAAAACGCTCCAGTTCGGAGCGGCGCAATCCCTGCGCCATCTGGCCGCGCAAGGCGTGGGTGCGCTCGGCCAGCGAGGTCGCCGCCACCACCGAGTTGCCGATCGGCGTGTTCAACTCGTGGGCGATGCCGGCCACCAGCACCCCCAGCGCCGCCAGCTTGTCGCGCCGCACCAGTTCATCTTGCGCCTTCGACAAGGTGGCCAGCGCATCCGACAACTCGAGGTTGATGTGGTCGGCGCGTTCGACCGCCGCGGTCAAGGCGGCGGTGCGCGCCGCCACCAGTTCCTCCAGATGTTCGCGGTGCAGCTTCAGCTCGCGCTCGCGGCGGGTGCGCAGGATGGCGATGCCGGCCAGGTGGGTGGCGCTGCCGATCAGGCGGATGTCGGTGTCCTGCGGCGTGCGCACTTCGCGGTAATACATGGCGAACGAGCCCAGCACGTTATCGCCGTCCGGCATGATCGGCGTCGACCAGCAGGCCCGCAAGCCGAACGGCGTGGCCAGGCCCACGTAGCGCTTCCAGTGCGTATCGACCAGGATATCGGGCGAAATTACCATTTGCTTGTTATACATGGCAACGCCGCACGATCCCGACTCGGGGCCGATATGCAAGCCGTCGAGCAGCGCCATGAAGGCGCTCGGCAGGCTGGGTCCCGAAATCGGCCGCACCGAGATGCCGTCGTCGTCGAGCAGCAGTACCGAGCACAGTACACAGGGGGAGAGCGATTCGATCAGGCCGTCCATCCGGTCGAGCACGCTTTTGAGGGGGGCGCCGACGGTGATCATTTCCAGGATTTCGCTCTGGCCGTCGCGCAGCCGCTCGGCGCGGACGCGTTCGGAGACATCGACCAGGCGGCCATGGACAAGCGCCTTGTCCGACCCCGGCAAGCCGATCAGCGAAGCTTCGCAGGGTATGCGGCGGCCGTCCGTGTCGCACACGTGGAGGGGGAAGCGGCGGCTGCGGTTATCGCCCGCCGAGATCAACTGCGCCGCCAGCAGTTCGCGCGAACTGCGTCCGTCCGGCTGCTGGTCGGGGCACAGTTGATCGAGGCGCATCGTCAGCAGCTGGGCCTGCGTCCTGCCCAGCAGGGTTTCGGTGGGCACATTGACGTCAAGCAGCAAGCCGGTGCCGAGGTCGACCAGCATGCAGGGGTCGCTCGACTGCATCAGCATCGCATGGTAGTTGACGGTGAGGGCAGTGACGTCCATGGTCGCGCGCTCGGGGGCGGTTCAGACCTCGGTGGCCGTGAAACCTTCTTCGTCGAGGCGCGCCAGGATGTCGGCGGTGGCGGCGCGGCTGTCGATGGCGGCTTTTTTGTGGTCGATGTCGACCTCGACACGGGCATCCGGGTCGAGTTCGTGCACGGCTTCGGTGATCGCGCGCGCGCAATGGCCGCAACTGATGGTGGGAATCTGGAGCGTGAGCATGGCATTCCTTGTGACGGGGGAGCGAGATCCAGTGTAGCTGATTGGCGCTCGCAGTGCGCGCCGCTAGAAACTGAACGCTGAAAAACAAAACGCCGCAGTTCTCTGACGAGAAATGCGGCGTAGGAAGCGCTAAAAACCAAAACGCCGCAGTTCTCTGACGAGAAATGCGGCGTAGGAAGAGCTAAAAACCAAAACGCCGCAGTTCTCTGACGAGAAATGCGGCGTTTTGCTGCTGCCTTAAAACTATACGGAAAACATCCGGTAGTTGGTGCCCACGGAGGGACTCGAACCCCCACACCTTGCGGCACATGGACCTGAACCATGCGCGTCTACCAATTCCGCCACGTGGGCACTGAGATTGCAACCTGCTCAAACTAAAACGCCGCAATCTGAACTGCGATCACGGCGCAATATTTACTACATACTTACTACAAACAACTGCGGAAACACTTCCGGTAGTGGTGCCCACGGAGGGACTCGAACCCCCACACCTTGCGGCACATGGACCTGAACCATGCGCGTCTACCAATTCCGCCACGTGGGCACTGTTACTGCTTACAACTGCCGGCGTTGCCGCCAACTTCTGCTATCATACTGGTCTTTGATGTTTTGCGCCAGACTAACTTTCGTTACTCTTGACCGCAACCATCGACCAATCTGCTGCGCTTGTATTGCAACTGCGTCTTGCGCTGCGACCGAGGGTTGCCGCGAAAGACCGAAATTATAGCGGAACAAATTGAAATGTCAAAGTGTCGAAAAACGCTTTTTTCGGCTGACGATTTGACAAGCGCTGCGTTAGGCGATTCGTGGTGTACTCCGTTACACTATGCAAAATGGCGTGTCAATCTACTCACTCAGTGAACCGGACGTCTACCGTGAGCACTGTCAAATAATTTAAGAAAACGATTTGAACCAACCTACCCATACCATTCCCAGCCGCGAGGATATTCTCGGCATCTTCCGCGACGCCCAGTCGCCACTCGACGCCAACGCCCTGGCGCGCGCCCTGAAGGTCGACGAGGACGCCATCCACGTGCTGACGCGTCGCCTGAACGCCATGGAGCGCGACGGCCAGCTCGAGTCCGACCAGGCCGGGCATTATGCCTTGGCCGACCACTCCGGCTTTGTCGCCGGCAAGGTCAGCGCCCACCGCGACGGCTTCGGCTTCGTCATCCCCGACGAGCCCGGCGAGGACTTGTTCCTCAATGACAAAGAAATGCAAAAAGTCTTGCACGGCGACAAAGTGCTGGCCCGTATCACCGGCACCGACCGCCGCGGCCGCAAGGAAGCAACCATCGTCGAAGTGGTCTCGCGCGCCAACAGCCACGTCATCGGCCGCCTGCTCAACGAAAACGGCGTGTGGCTGATCGCCCCCGAGGACAAGCGTATCGGCCAGGATATCCTGGTGGCCGGCACTCCCGGCAAGGCCAAGACCGGCCAGATCGTCAGCGTCGAGCTGGTCGACCAGCCGTCCCGTTTCAAGCAGCCCACCGGCCGCGTGGTCGAGGTGCTGGGCGACCTCGACGATCCGGGCATGGAAATCGAAATCGCCGTGCGCAAATTCGGCGTGCCGCACATCTTTTCCGAAGGCGCCCTGAATCAGGCCGCCAAGCTGCCGGCCGAGGTGAAGGATCCCGATCTGGCCGACCGCGTCGACCTGCGCGACGTGCCGCTCGTGACCATCGACGGCGAAGACGCGCGCGACTTCGACGATGCCGTGTATTGCGAACCGGTGCAGATCGATGGCGAAAACTGTTTCCGCCTGCTGGTCGCGATTGCCGACGTCAGCCATTACGTCAAGCCCAACGATGCCCTCGATGGCGAC
>JAQGNM010000018.1 GCA_028291845.1 Massilia sp.
CGGCGATTGCTTCCGTCAGCTTCGGCGCCGAGCGCGTGTTCATCTTGCGGCACAAGACCAGCGGCGAGCGCCTGCGGCTGAACTTGACCGATGGCAGCCTGTTGCTGATGGCCGGCAGTTTGCAGAAACATTGGTCACATGGTATCAACAAGACCACCAAAGCGGCCGGTGGCAGGGTCAACCTGACCTTTCGAACCATTTTGTAAGCTTGTAACGGCCTCAGCGCTGCTTACATTTTGTACTTACTATATCGACATTGGTACGGTTGGATGCAGCGGCAAAATGCTGCCAAATGTTTGTAAATGTTGCTAAACATCGCCTTCAGATATCTATTTCCCGCCGTAAATTGCTGAACATCCGGTCATTTATTTTCGGTTTCGCTTACATCCACTTACATTTCTTACTTAATCCCCAAGGACGCCGCGGTTTCGTTTTGCTATCTTGACTACCTCGCGATTCATTGGGAATGGCGAGCCAGACGATTAACCAGTTCAAAGGATCTCGCATGAAAAAGCTCATTTTCGCACTCATTGCTGCCAGCGCAGCCATCGGTTCGGCCCAGGCCGCACAGCCAGGCCCATACGTCGGCGTGGGTATCGCCAACGCCGATCACAAAGCCAACATTACCGGCGCCAGCTCGACCAGCAGCGACGGCTATTCGGCTTCCGGCAAGATCTTCGGCGGCTATGAAGTCGACCAAACCTTCGGCATGGACGTGGGCTACACCGACTTCCGCAGCTCCGATTACAGCTACACCCTGAACGGCGTCAACCGCAACGGCTCGACCGATGGCAAGTCGTACTACGTCGCCGGCAAGGCCACCGCGCCTGTCAACGAGCAGTTCTCGGTGTTCGGCAAGCTGGGCGCTGCTCAGAACAAGCGCAGCTACAGCGACTCGCTGCTGAGCGGCGACACCAGCAAGACCGAACTGTATGCTGGCGTTGGCGCGCAGTACAACTTCAACCCGAAAGTTGCCGTGACCCTGGAATACGAGCGTTACGGTAAAAACCAGGACATCGGCGCCAAGTCGAGTGTCGTGACTCTGGGCGCGAAATACGCGTTCTAATCAAGACCGCAATTGCTACATAAATAAAAGCCCGCCGGAGTGATCCGGCGGGCTTTTTAACGTGGGTGAACCGGAGGCTCGCTCAGACCGTCAGCGGCTTGTAGCGAATCCGCTTTGGCTTGGCGCCTTCTTCGCCCAGACGTTTCTTCTTGTCCGCTTCGTATTCCTGGTAATTGCCGTCAAAGAAAGTCACTTGCGAATTTCCCTCGAAGGCCAGGATGTGGGTGGCGATACGGTCGAGGAACCAGCGATCGTGGGAAATCACCATCACGCTGCCGGCGAATTCCAGTAACGCGTCTTCCAGCGCGCGCAGGGTTTCGACGTCCAGATCGTTGGACGGTTCGTCGAGCAGCAGCACGTTGCCGCCTTGCAGCAGGGTTTTCGCCAGGTGCAGGCGGCCCCGTTCACCACCGGACAGATTGCCGACGATTTTCTGCTGGTCCGAGCCTTTAAAGTTGAAACGGCCCAGATAGGCGCGCGACGGCATGTCGAAGCGGCCCACCGTCAAGGTATCGGCGCCGCCGGCGACATCGTCGAACACGGTCTTGCTGTTGGCCAGATCGTCGCGGTTCTGGTCGACGATCGACACGCGGGCGGTCTGGCCGATGGCCACTTCGCCACTGTCCGGCTGCTCTTTACCGGTGATCATCTTGAACAAGGTCGACTTACCGGCGCCGTTGGGGCCGATGATGCCGACGATCGCGCCTGGCGGTACCGTGAACGACAGGTTGTCGATCAGCAGGCGGTCGCCAAAGGCCTTCGAGACGTTTTTGAACTCGATGACTTCATTGCCCAGGCGCTCGGCGACGGGAATGAAGATCTCCGAGGTTTCATTTCTCTTCTGGTACTCGTGCTCGGACAATTCATTGAAGCGGGCCAGGCGGGCCTTGCTCTTGGCTTGCCGGCCTTTTGGATTCTGGCGCACCCATTCGAGTTCCTTGGCAATCGTCTTTTGACGCGACGATTCGGTCGCTTCTTCCTGTTTTAAACGGTTGCTCTTTTGCTCGAGCCAGGAGCTGTAGTTGCCCTTCCAGGGAATACCGTGGCCGCGGTCGAGTTCAAGGATCCATTCGGCGGCGTTGTCGAGAAAGTAGCGGTCGTGGGTGATGCCGACCACGGTGCCGGGAAAGCGCAACAGAAATTGTTCCAACCAGTCGACCGATTCGGCGTCCAGGTGGTTGGTTGGTTCGTCGAGCAGCAGCATGTCGGGCTTCGACAGCAGCAGGCGGCACAGCGCCACCCGGCGCTTCTCGCCGCCCGACAGCACGCCGATTTTCTGCTCCCACGGCGGCAGGCGCAGGGCGTCGGCCGCCATTTCCAGTTGCAGATTCAAATTGCCGCCGTCGGAGGTCGAGATGATCGCTTCCAATCTTGCCTGCTCGGTGGCCAGCGCATCGAAATCGGCGTCTTCATCGGCATACGCCGCGTACACCGCTTCCAGCTTGGCTTGCGCTTCGAATACTTCGCCCAGGCCCGATTCCACCACCTGGCGCACGGTCTGCTCGGGATCGAGCTGCGGCTCCTGCGGCAGGTAGCCGATGTTCAGGCCCGGCATCGGCACGGCTTCGCCCTGGATGTCGGTATCGATGCCGGCCATGATTTTAAGCAGGGTCGATTTGCCGGAGCCGTTCAAGCCGAGCACGCCGATCTTGGCGCCCGGGAAGAACGACAGCGAAATGTCTTTCAGAATCTGGCGTTTGGGCGGGACGATTTTGCCCACGCGGTTCATGGTATAGACGTAATTGGCCATTTGATTGAATTGTTCTCTGCTAAGACGGGAAGGTGCACAGCATACCGGAAAAGGGGGTGGCAGGACCACCGCCATACGGCATGCAATGCAAGTGGAGCAACGGCCGGCATGCGCAAGCGGTCAGGCAGCGCGAGAGAGACCGCATCAATTGCGCCACCACCCTTTGGCGCCAAGGCGCTGCCGGCTCGATGCCTATGTGTGTGCGTGCCACAACCCTTCCACCGCATACAGCCCCAGCGCGCTCCAGATCAGAGAAAATCCCACCAGGCGGTCCATCGTAAAAGCTTCTTGAAACAGCCACACGCCCAGGAAAAATTGAATCGACGGGCCGATGTATTGCAGCATGCCCAGCACGGCCATGGGGATGCGGCGCGCGCCGGCGGCGAACATGAGCAAGGGGATGGCCGTGATGGGGCCGGCGGCGACCAGCAGCGCGCGCGTGGTGTCGGACGGGGTGGTCAAGAACACGTTGGCGCCGTGCATGGTCAGCCAGACCACGTAGCCCAGCGCCAGCGGGAACAGCACCATGGTCTCGAAGGCCAGCCCCTCCAGCGCGCCGAGCGCGGCGGTTTTTCTCAATAAACCGTAGCCGCCGAAGGTGGCTGCCAGCGCCAGGGCGATCCACGGCACTGTGCCGGCTTGCCAAGTCAGCCACAGCACCCCGAGCGCGGCCACGGCGATCGCCGTCCATTGCAGCTTGCGCAGGCGCTCGCCCAGCACCACGTAGCCGAGCATGATGTTGACCAAGGGATTAATAAAATAGCCGAGGCTGGCGTCGATGACGTGGCCGTTGTTGACCGACCAGATGTAGATCAGCCAGTTGACGCTTAATAACAGAGCGCTGGCGATGAAGCTGGCGATCACCTTGGGGCGACGAATAATCTCGGGCAGCCAGCGCCACTGGCGACGGACACCCAGGACGGCGATCAAAAATACCAGCGACCACAGAACGCGATGGGCCAGGATCTGCCCGGGCGGTACTTCGTTGAGTGCGTGAAAATACAGGGGGAACAATCCCCAGAGGAGAAAAGCCAGGGACGCGAAAATAATACCGGTGCGCATAAAAAAACGATCGAGGATTGCTGGAACAGCATTATCCCCGAATCGTTCTTGTCCTGCTCAGCAGCGCTTTTTTACAAACCGACGGAAAACAGCACCGCATTATTGATCGCATACACCAGGCCGTCCGGCCCCACCGCGGTCGGCGTGTAGGACTCGCCCAGCCCGCTGGTCAGGCGGATTTTTTGGCTTAAAGTGTTGGTCGTCAAATCCCAGCGGTACAAATAACCGTCCTCGCTGTTGACCAGGATCGATTTGGTGAACGGGTCGACCGCCGCCGTGTTGATGCACCACTCGGTGACGCCGCCCGGGAAGCTGGGGTCGGGGGTGGGGCCGAGGATGGTCAGTACTTCCTTCATCACCTTGACGCTGGCGGTGGCGCTGACCGGGTCGGCCATGCTGGCGTTCGGGTCGAGCACGGCGATGCGGTTTTTCGAGTCACCGCTGCCGGCGCGGCCGTAGTTGTTGTATTTCGTCATGACCAGATAGCTCGAGGTGCCGGTGTAGCCGGGCACCATGGCGGCCGGCACCACCGAGGCGGTGTCGTCCCACCCGAACGAACCGGGCGTTTTGGCGGTGGTCAGCGCGGCGTCGAAATGCAGCAGCCAGCCGCGCGCGTTGTGCTGATTGCTGACCGGTTCGAGCACGCCGAAATAGACGTCGCCGTCCGGGCCCACCATCGGCGAGGCGGTGCTGTCTTCGCTGATGCGGGAGTTGGCCAGCGAGAACGGGTCGGTCAGCAGGGCCTTCGATTTCAAGGCCAGGGTGGCGGCGTCGAGCGCCAGCAGCTGGCCGTTGATGCCGTTGCTTTTGACAACCACGTAGACCGTTTTCTGGTCGTTCGAGATAGCCGGCGCCGCGCCCATGGCCGGTTTGCTCATTGAAGGGTCGCCGCTGGCGGCGGCGGCGCTGACCCAGCCGCCGGTGCCGTCGGCGCCGATGCGGGCGATGCCGCTGGTCAAGTTGGCGGGATTGCTGGTGCCGGTGACGACAAAGCCGAAAAACAGGTTGCCGGCGCTGTCGGCGGTGATCGGCGTATTGATGAACACGCTGGCATCAAACGCCGCCTTGTTGGCGCTGTAGGCGCCGTTGCCATAAAAAACCAGGCTGTTGGTGGCGGAGCCGGCTGCATCGGCGTCGTCCCGGTACAACACTTTGCCGCCGGCGCCGGGCATGACGATGCGGTTGTTCCTGGTGAGAGTGATGTTGTAGGCGGGCGTCCAGTTGTGTGCCGGCATGACGTAATCGCTGTCGATAGTCCACGCCAGCGCGCCGCTGGCGCCGGCGCGCGCTTCGACTCTAAAACTGTCGGCGGCGGCGCGCTTGACCGGTACCAGCACCGTGTTTTTCGCCGTGATTACCGGTGAGCCGTAGTGCACCAGCAGATAGCCCTGGGCGCTGTATTGGGGCGCGACGTCGACCGGCGTTTGCCAGACGATGCGATTGAGCGCTTGCGTCTTGACGCTAGCCTGCGCGGTGTGCTGGGCGTCGCCGCCATAGCTAAGCCAGGCGGTCCCGGTGGCCGGGACCGGGACCACCGGCACCTCCGGCACCACTGGAGGCACCGGCACCACCGGAGATACCGGCGCTGCCGGCGTCGCCGTGCTGCCGCCACCACCGCCGCCGCTGCAGGCGGCAATCGCGCCGAGGACGGCGATCGCCGCCACCGCGGCGGTGCGCCGCAAGCCGGCGTTATTCTTTTTATGCGTGGTGCGAGGGCGCATGCTGTCTCCAGAAAATTTCGAACGGCGAGCGGATCATTGCCGCTTGCATCGAGGGCAAGGTTGCGCTTTTCCAGAGGAAATTTCAAGTTCACTACGTAACTCTTCGGTGGGGCTGGGATAAACTGTCGCGTGGCCGCTTCTACCTTCCCAACCAGCTCGATGCAGCGTCGATTATGCACAATCTTGCATAATCGCCTGTGGATAAACTTGTGCTTAACCCTGTGGTCAAGCAGGTGTACAAGCGGCTGGACAAGTATGTGGACAAGGCTGTGCACAACAGCGTGTGCACGGCGTCGGACAGGCTTGTGCATAAATCTGTTGGCAACCCTGTTGACAATGCTGTGGGCAAGCCTGTGCACAAGTGCCGCGCAGGCGGCCCGGGCCGTGCAGGCCAACACGCCGTACCCGATCCTGTTCGTCACCCAGGTGCCGCTGCGCACCGACATTGCCGCCCGCCTGTCCGCCTTTGCCAACCACCTGGGCGGGCCGGCCCAGGCGCCGCGCGGGGGCGATTTGATGCTGCGCTATCCGGACGGCGCCTTGCGCGCGCTGACCCGCGAAGCCGGTTTCGGCAACGCCGGCCTGCAGGGCGCCGGCGCCATCGCCGTGCGCGAGCCGGCGGTGCACCGCAGCGGGCGGCGCGCCCTGTTCAGCATGCTGGTGGGTGCGCCGACCGGGCCCGGCCAGGCCGCCGGTGTCTGGCAGCTGTACGAAGTGAGCGGCCTGGGACGCGGCGAGCGCGCCGTCATCCATAAAATCAAGGGGCAACCGGCCGGCTACAACAACCTGTCTCCGCTGTACGGCAGCGACGACCAGGTGCTGTTCACCTCGGACCGCCCGCGCGGCGGCGAAGCCCATTTATATCCCGCGCTGGACGAATACGAAGCCACCGCCACCACCACCGGCATCTGGAAGCTCGATCCGCGCAGCGGCGCCGTGCGCATCCTCAACCACGCCGTCAGCGGCGCCTTCACGCCGATCCTCGACAGCTACGGCAGGGTCGTGTTCACCCGCTGGGACCACCAGCAGCAGGATCAATTGGCCCAGCGCGACCGCGACGCCGCCAACAATGGCGTGGCGCTGCCGTTCAAGTCGCTTAACTACGCCAGCGAGCAAGCGGGATCGAAGGTGCTGGCGGGCCGCGACGAGCCGTTCCCCGAATCGCGCAGCGGCAGCCGCGGGCCGTATGGCGAAGTGAGCGCTTTTACCACCAATTTTTTCACCCTGTGGCAGATGGAGGAAGACGGCCGCAATGAAGAAACCCTGAACCACGTCGGCCAGCACGAACTGGCGTTTGGTTTTCTCACGCCCACCTTCAAGGACGACCCGGCGCTGTCGAACCGCACCGTCGACAGGTTTCACCGCAACCGGCTGGCATTGCGCCGCGAAGGGGGCCTGTTTCATGCGCGCGAGGAGCCGCGCCGGCCCGGCAGCTTCGTCGCCACGGCGGCCAGGGAATCGGCCGCCGGCGCGGCCACTTTTACCACCGGCCAGCTGGTGCGCCTGAGCGGGGCGCCGACCCTCAACGGCGAGCGCATGACCATCGAGGCGCTCACCGCGGGAGACCCCGCTGATGCTTTATCGGGAGGGCGCTTTCGTAACCCGCTGCCGCTGGCCGACGGCCGCCTGATCGCCAGCCACACCAGCGCGGTGCGCCCGCCCGAGGAGGGCAGCGCGCTGCCGGATTTGAGATTGCGCTGGCTGGTCGCCGCCAGCGGCGGCCTGTTGCAGGCCGGCGCCCCGCTCAATGCGGCGCTCGGCGCCAGGGTGCGCTGGTGGAGCGCGGCCGGACCGCAAAGTCATGACGGACCGCTGTGGGAGCTCGACGCCGTCGAGCTGCGCCCCGGGGCGCCAATAAAGGCGCGTCACGTCGCCGGTTTCGAGGCGCCGGAGCGGGCCGTGCTGCGCGAAGAGCGGGTCAGCGAAACAGCCTTGCGGGATTGGCTGGTGCAGCGCGACCTGGCGCTGATCGTGACGCGCGACCAGACCAGCCGAGATCGGGCAGACTTGCAACAACCGTTCAATTTAAGGGTGCCGGGCGGGAGAACCACGCTGGCGAAGGCGCGGCCGGCCGCCAAGGCGAAGGCGACGGCCAAGGCGACGGTCTACGACATCGCCCATTTTCAGCTGTTCCAGGCCGATGCCGTGCGTGCCTATCCGGGGCGGCCGGGACGGCGCGTGCTGGCGCAGCCGCTGCACGATGGCGCGGCCGTCGCCGCCAACGGCGTCGATCCGGCCAACCGCTCAGGCCCTGCCGGCAGCGTGAAGATCGCCCGCGACGGCTCGACCGCCGCGTTCGTGCCGGCGCGGCGGGCGCTGACCTGGCAGACGGTGGACCCGGCCGGCACGCCGATTGTCCGCGAACGTAACTGGATCACCTTCCAGGCGGGAGAAATGCGCACCTGCGCCTCCTGCCACGGCACCAACACGGTCAACCAGGCCGGATTGGCGGCGCCGATGAACAAACCGGAGGCGCTGCGTCAATTGCTGCGCCACTGGAAAGCCCGGGTTGCCAACCCACCAGAATGAGAGAGAAGTTGTGAATCGAAATCCGCTTGCAATTTTCACCACGTGGGACTATTGTGCGATGCACCAAAACAACAATATGGTGCAATCTTGACCCCAGAACACAAGAAAGCCAGCCTGGCGACCATGACGCTGGCGGCTGTGGGTATCGTCTACGGCGATATCGGTACCAGTCCCCTGTACACCCTCAAGACCATCTTCGACCCCGAACACGGGCTCGCCCTGAACACGTTTAACTTGCTCGGCGTGGTGTCCCTGATTTTCTGGGGCCTGACCATGATCGTCGCCTTGAAATACGTCACCCTGATGCTACGCGCCGATAACCGCGGCGAGGGCGGCATCATGGCGCTGATGGCGCTGACCTTATCGTCCGTCACCAGGACCTCGAAATGGTTCACACCCCTGCTGATGCTGGGCGTATTCGGCGCCACCATGTTTTATGGCGACAGCGTGATCACCCCGGCGATTTCCGTGCTGGGCGCCATCGAGGGCCTGGAAACGGCGGCGCCGGCGCTCGAGCGCTACGTCGTGCCGCTGACGATCATCGTGCTGGTCGGACTGTACTGGGCGCAAAAACACGGCACCGCCGGCATCGGCCGCTGGTTCGGGCCGATCATGGTCGTCTGGTTCGCCGCCCTGGCGGTCATGGGCGTCATCAACATCGTCAAGGCGCCGCAGATCCTGGCCGCCTTAAATCCCCTCAACGCGTTCTTGTTCATGCTGCAGAACCGCTACGTCGCTTTTGTCGCCCTCGGCGCGGTGGTGCTGGCGTTCACCGGCGCCGAAGCGCTGTACGCCGACATGGGCCACTTCGGCAAGAAGCCGATCCGCGCTGCCTGGTTCCTCGTCGTCTTTCCGGCGCTGGCGCTGAACTACCTGGGCCAGGGCGCGCTGTTGATCTCCGATCCGTCGGCGATCGCCAATCCCTTCTTCCGCCAGCTCGGCGCCTGGAGCGTCTACCCGCTGGTGCTGCTGTCGACCATGGCGGCGGTGATCGCTTCGCAGGCCACCATCTCCGGCACCTTCTCGATGACCAAGCAAGCCATCGCCCTGGGGCTGTTGCCGCGCATGCGCGTGCTGCATACCTCCGAGAGCGAGATCGGCCAGATCTACATCCCCGCCGTCAACTGGCTGCAGCTGCTGGTGGTGCTGGGCGCGGTGATCGGTTTCGGTTCGTCCGACAAGCTGGCCGGCGCCTACGGCATCGCGGTGACCGCCACCATGCTGTGCACCACCATTCTGACCTTCTTCCTGACCCGCTACCGCTGGCACCTGCCGCTGTGGGTGTGCTTCGGCGCCACCGGCTTTTTCCTCATGATGGACATCATGCTGTTCTCGGCCAGCACCCTGAAACTGCTGCATGGCGGCTGGTTCCCGCTGCTGTTGGGCGCGATTTTGTTCACCGTGATGGTGACCTGGAAGCGCGGCCGCGAACTGGTGTTCGAGAACCTGCAGAAGCACGCCATCCCGCTCGAAGATTTTCTGGCTTCTCTGTTCGTGGCGCCGCCCGAGCGCGTCTACGGCACCGCGATTTTCCTGCGCGGCGAAAGCGATGGCGTGCCGCACGCGCTGCTGCACAACCTGTCGCACAACAAGGTGCTGCACGAGCGCGTGGTTTTTCTCACGGTGCACATCCGCGAAGTGCCGTGGATCCCCGTCGAAGAACAGGCCAAGGTGGTCGAGCTTGGCCACAACTGCTTCCAGGTCAACGTCGAATACGGTTTCAAGGATGAACCGGACATCCCCAACGTGCTGGCCCAGTGCGGGCACCTCGGCCTGCCGTTCGAGATGATGGAGACCTCGTTCTTCATCGCCCGCCAGACGGTGATCTCGGCGCCCGGCGGCGGCATGGCGCCATGGCGCGAACATTTGTATGTGGCGATGTCGCGAAACGCCCGTGGGGCGGCGGATTACTATCAAATTCCGCCGAATCGGGTGATTGAACTGGGCACGCAAGTGGAAATATAGTCAAACCTGTCATGAGGAGTAGCGCCTCGCCCCCGAACATGAAAGCTCCAGAAAGAGCAAGATGGAGGTGGGCACACAGGACAACAAAAGTCGTCTTTTGAATGGCGGTCCGACCCCGGTCCAAACCAGACTTGACGGAACTGGCGCGCACCCCCGACTGTCGCACGACTTGCGTCGT
>JAQGNM010000069.1 GCA_028291845.1 Massilia sp.
TTCAGCACAAGGAAATGGCGGACGAAAACCAGCGCCTCAATCTGGAGGTGCGCAGCGCCAACCAGGAGCTGGCAAAGGCCAACCGCCAGCTCGAAGAATTGCTGCAACAAAAACAGCAACAGATCAAGCGCGGCGAAGTCAGCCTCGACGTCGTCCGCGAAGCGCTGCTGCACGTGCCCCAGCCCGTCATCGGCCTGGACGATGACGGCCTGG
This sequence comes from Massilia sp., assembly GCA_028291845.1. Lineage (GTDB taxonomy): Bacteria > Pseudomonadota > Gammaproteobacteria > Burkholderiales > Burkholderiaceae_D > JAFCUW01. The sequence goes on from JAQGNM010000069.1 coordinate 214, forward strand.
TCGCCTTCGTCAACATCGCCGCGCAAAACCTGTTCAGCGAGGCCGGGCCCTTGCTCGGCACCGAAGCGGCGCAATTCATGCCGCAGGTGCTGGACGCGATACGCGGCGCCAGCGAAGCGGAAAAATGCGAAGTTCAATTGCACGGCATGCGCTTCGACGTCGTCTCGCGCAGCATGGGGCACGGCACCGAATCGCGCGGCAAGCTGATCACTCTGACAGCGCACGAGGCGAATCTGCATGGCTGAACTGGACGACAAGAAGAACCGGCTCACCGTGAAGCTGGTGTATTACGGCGCCGCCTTGTCTGGCAAAACCACCAACCTGACGCGTTTGCACGACTTTTTGGCGCCTCAATTGAAAGGCGACATGATGACCTTGCAGACCGACGGCGACCGCACCTTGTTCTTCGATCTGCTGCCGCTCGGCTTCACCGCGCCGTCCGGCTTGCTGGTGAAATTCAAGGTGTTCACCGTGCCGGGACAGGTCGCACACGACGGCACCCGCAAAGCCGTGCTGTCGCGCGCCGACGGCGTGGTCTTCGTCGCCGACTCGCAACGCAACCAGGCAGTCAACAACGGCGCCGCCTTTGAAAACCTGATATCGAACGCGAACACGGTCGGCTTGGACACCGCCACCCTGCCGCTGGTGGTCCAGTTCAACAAGCGCGACATGCAAGACATCCTGAGCGAGCAGGAAATTCGCCAACGCTGGTCGGCCGCGCCGTGGCCCTTGTTGATGGCGTCCGCCATGGAAGGCTCAGGAGTTGTCCAAACGTTCGTCGCCTTGCTCGATCGCATGTACGGCCGGCTCGACGACATGTTCTCGCTTGCCTTGCGACATGGCCTGCTGCGTGAGCAATTCATCGCTGCGGCGACGGGGAAACCATGAGCGAGCGCCTGGAACGTTTCGACCGTGACGTCACCCTCGGCGAACTGCTGCGCGCGCTGCCGCTTGCCCAACTGCAAGCCGTGCTTGCCGCTGCGCTCGGCGACAACTGGGCCATCGAGGAAGCCGGCGGCACGCGCCTCTTGGGCCCGGGCATACAGCCCGGCTCGGCAGTGAGCGAAGCACCGCTGCGGATCGATTTCGAAACCAGCGGCCGGCTGCTGGCTTGCCCATCCGCAGGCGGACAAGTCGAATCCTGCGCGGCGTGGCTGGAGATGGTGCTGGCCGGCGCATATCGCTATCGCATGGCCGCCGACCTGCATCTGGAAGCGGTTCACGCCGACTATGAAGAACTGCAGCGCAAGCATGCCGAACTGAAGGCGTCGGAAGCGCGCTACCGCGATCTCGCCGCCCAACTGGAACAGCGCGTGCAAGCGCAGGTGGCGCAAATCGAACGCACGCAGCGCCAGCTTTACCAGGCCGAGAAAATGGCTGCCGTCGGCGGCCTTGCCGCCGGCATGGCCCATGAGATCAATAACCCGATCGGCTTCATACGCAGCAACCTGGCCAGCGCCTCCGCTTATTTCGACAAGATGCGCGGCGCGCTCGACGCGCTCAAGCGCGGCCATGACGGCCCGGTCGATCCGCTGTGGCAGCGCTTCGATCTCGATTTCACCCTGGAGGATTTTCCCGTCCTGCTGGCCGAGTCGGTCAGCGGCGCCGACCGCGTCGCGCGCATTATCGCCAATCTGAAGACGTATGCCAGCATCGATTGCCTCCCTTCCGCCAAAACCGACCTCAACGAAGCAGTGCGCGCGGCGGCGGCCGTGCTGGCCGATCAATGGCCGGACAAGGTGTCGCTTGAAATGGATCTGGCGCACTTGCCGCAGATCGATTGCGATCAAAGCCGCATGAACCAGGTGCTGTTCGCGCTGATTCAAAACGCCTACCATGCGCTCGGCGAGCAAGGCGGCGCCATCCGGATTGCCAGCCGCGCCACGGACGGCGAAATCCGCCTCGATGTGCGCGACAACGGCAGCGGCATTGCGGCCGATATCCTGCCGCGCATTTTCGACCCCTTTTTCACCACGCGCGAAGTCGGCAAGGGCATGGGGCTGGGCTTGACCGTCAGCCGCGATATCGTGGCGGCGCACGGCGGCTGCATCGAAGTGGAAACCGCAGTCGGCGCCGGCAGCATGTTCTCGATCCGCCTGCCGATCGCGGGAGGTGCGGCGTGAGCTTTGCCCATCTGTTCACAGGCGGGCCGGCGCCGGTAGTCGACAGCCAAGCGCCGGCGCGCCGCAACCGCATTCTGCTGGTCGACGACGAACCGAATGTGCTTTCCGCATTGCGGCGCGTGTTCCATTACGAAAACTATGACGTCGTCTGCTGTCAGGATCCGGCGCAGGCCCTCGAGCGGCTCAAGCAAGAGCCTTTTCAGATCATCATCAGCGATTACATGATGCCGGGCCTGAACGGCGGTGAGCTGCTCAAGCAGGCGCGCGCCGTCCGGCCCGAGATGATCCGCATCATGCTGACCGGCCACGCCGACGTCAACGCGGTAGTCGGCGCGATGAAAGCGGGGGCAGTCTATAAATTCATCCTCAAGCCGTGGAACGACGACGATTTGCGCGTCACAGTCGCGCTGGCGCTCGAACAGCATGCGCTGCAGCAGAAAAACCGCGCCCTGGCCAGCGACAATCAGGCCAAGACCAAGGAGATCGCGCAGCTGGCGAAATTCGGCGTGTCGAACCGCAGCCAGCTGGCGCTCGTGCTCAACAAGCGCGGCCTGCTCAATGTGCAGCAAGTGCAGGAACTGATGCGCATGCGCCAGCAGCAGCGCAAGGAGCCGGTGCTGAAGCTGATTGTCGAGCGCGGCTGGGCAAGCGAAA
>JAQGNM010000070.1 GCA_028291845.1 Massilia sp.
GGCCACGGTTATTTCTACGGCATCCTCGCCTCCAACGAGTTCGAGGAGCCAGTGCTCGACGAAGGCATGAACGAATACTGGGACGCCCGCATGCTGCGCGCGAACCGCTATGCGATCCACGCCGCCACCCCGCTGATGCAAAAGCTCGGCATCGCGCCCACCTTCCAACCATTCGACATCGAGCGCGTGGCGGCACCGCGCGAGGAACCGGCCGATGCACCGGGGCAGAACGCGTGGGACCGCCTGCAGGGCATCGGCCCGGTGTACACCCGCAGCGCCACGGTGATGCGCGACCTCGAGGCGCAGATCGGCAGCGAGGCGATGGAGCGCGCCATGAAGGCATACTACCAGCGCTGGAAGTTCCGCCACCCGAGCGTGGCCGACCTGCGCGAATCGCTGGCGGAGGCCAGCGGCCAGCGCGCCATCGTCGAAGCGGTATTCGCGCAGCAGATCTATAAAACCAGCAAGGTCGACGATCGGGTCGATGCGCTCACCAGCGTCGAGCAGTTGCCGGGACCGGGGCTGCGTCTGGTCGGCGGCGTGCGGCGCGAGAGCACGGCGGACGCCCTCGAGAAGCAGATCGAAGCGACGCGCAAGCAGTGGAAGGACCAGCACGGCATGGCCACCACCGCGCTCGGGCCCTACCCGTTCGAGACCACGGTGACCTTGCGCCGGCGCGGCGCGCCGGTGCCGCAAACCCTGGTCGTGCGCTTTGCCGACGGCAGCGCCGAGACGGTGCGCTGGGATGGCGCCGACAACTGGAAACGCTTTACCTGGGTGCGACCGGCACGTGCGGTGTCGGCCGAACTCGATCCGCAGCGTCTGCACTACCTCGATGTCAACAAGCTCGATGACAGCCGCACCATCGAACCCGATCCGCGCGCGTCGCGCCGTTGGGGCGCCGACCTGGCGGCCCTGTTCCAGGCGCTGGTGGCGCTGCTGGCGAACGTATGATGGACTCGGTGCAGAAAAAGGCAGAACAAGGTAGAAACTCCATGAATGGTTCTTCACGCGGCGCATCGAGCGCGCCATCATCGCCACGCTTGTTCGCCACGGCGGCCGCCGCCGGCATCGCCGCCATGCGCGAATGGCGCCTGCTGCTGCTGTGGGTGCTGCTGTCGCTGCTCCCAACGCTGGTGATGGCGCTGCCGGTGTTTCGCCTGCTCGGCGCCCTCGACTATTCGGTGCAGGCGCCGGCGCTGGCGGGCGAACTCGATATGGTGGCCTTGGCCGATCTCGTCCAACACTACAACCGCAGCGGCGCGGCGCTGCCGCTGGCGGCGCTGCTGGCGCTGGCCCTGACCCTGATCCTGTCGCCATTCCTGACCGGGATGGCGGTCAGCGCCGCGCGCGCCGAGACGCGCCTGAGCGTCGGCGCCCTGGCGGCCGGCGGCCTGCAGGAATACCCGAGGATGGCGCGCATGCTGGTGGTGGCCCTGCTGCCCCTGATCGCCGCCGCTTTGCTGGGCGGCGCTGCGCGCGGCATGGCCGACCGCTACGCCGAGACGGCGCTGCTGGCGTCGAAAGCGGCCAGCGCCAGCCTGGCCGCCAGCATTGTCATGGCGGTGCTGCTGGTGCTGGCCCATGCCAGCATCGACGCCGCGCGCGCCCACCTGGCGCTGGACCGGCGCCGCCGTTCCGCCTTCAAGGCCTGGTGGCACGGTTGCAAGCAAGTCGCGCGCAGGCCGCTGGCCACACTTGTCGCGTACCTGCCGCTGACGCTGATTGCATTGGTGGTTGCCGCCGCGCTGAGCCTGGCGCGCGTGCACTTGCCGCACGTCGATGGCGCCGGCCTGGTCGCTGCGTTTGTGCTGACCCAGCTGATCGTTCTGGTGTTGGCGTGGATGAGGACGGCGCGGCTGTTTGCCATGATCGGGCTGGCGAGAAAGTTGGCGGCAAGCTAGGGAAGTACTGATTTATTCTGGCGGATGGAATCGGTCACCCAACAGGTTTATGAAAAGCCAGCCCGGCAAGGCGCAACACCGCAGTCATGCCGGGGCATGGCGAGGATTTGCAAAGCAGCTGGGCGCTTTTTTGGTGTGCCGAGTCCGCCGTCATGAATAAATTAGTGTCTCCCTGGTGTGAGGCGCCAAGCGGGGTCGGACTTGAATTCTTTGAAAACAGGCGCATAATAGTACTAACTAGTACGATCAGCCGCCTAGTACGATCAACCGCCTTGAGGAGTTCGCCATGTCCCGCACTTTGCCCACTTATTTTGTCTCGCATGGCGGCGGCCCCTGGCCGTTCATGAAGGAGCAGGTCGGCAGTGCCTACGACGAGCTTGAAAAGTCGCTGGTCGACATGCGCCGCCAGGTGGGCGAGCGGCCCAAGGCGGTGCTGGTGGTGACCGGGCACTGGGAAGACGCCGGCTTCATGGTGTCGTCAAGCGCGGCGCCCGGCATGATTTACGACTACGGCGGCTTTCCGCCGCACACCTATCAAATCCAGTATCCGGCGCCGGGCCAGCCGGCATTGGCGCGCCGGGTCGCCGAGCTGGCCGGCGCCGCCGGCCAGCCGGTGACGGAAGATGCGCGGCGCGGCTTCGATCATGGCACCTTCTCGATGCTGTATCCGGTCTACCCTGACGCCGACATGCCGGTGGTGCAACTGTCGATCAAGCATGGCTACGATCCGGAAACCC
>JAQGNM010000121.1 GCA_028291845.1 Massilia sp.
GATGTGGGCGCACGCCAGCTCGAGAGCAGCAAGCGCTGGGAGCGCCTGACGGAGGCCGGCCGCCTGTTCCTGACCGATGCGCGGCGCATCCTGGCGCTGGCGGAGCAGGCCAAGGCCACCGCCCAACGCGCCGAACGGGGAGAGATGGGGCAATTGCGCATCGGCTTCACCTATTCGACGCCGCTCACGCCGCTGTTCGCCGCCGCGATCAACCGCTACCGCCAGGAGTATCCGCAAGTGACCCTGATCCTGCAGGAGCTGGCCACCCTGCGCCAGCTGGAGGGGCTCGAACAGCGCACCATCGACCTCGGCTTCATCCGCCCGCCCGGACTGCCGATACCGCCGTCGATCCATACAGTGGCTCTGCGCGAAGATCCGCTGGTGGTGGTGCTGCCCGGCGGGCACCGGCTGGCGGCGAAATCGGTGCTGGCCATCAGTGAACTGGCCGGGGAATCGTTCGTCATGTACCCGCAAGGCGCGGGCACCGGCATCTACCCGCAGATTTTCCGCCTGTGCCGCGAAGCCGGCTTCGTGCCGCGCATCACCCAGACGGCCAACGAATCGTCGACCATCATCGGCCTGGTGGCGGCCGGCAGCGGCATCACCCTGCTGCCGTCGTCATTCGAAGCGATCAGCCTGAAGGGGGTGACCTACCGGCCGATTTCGGACAAGGGCGCGATCACCATGCTGTACCTGGCGCGGCGGGAGGACGAGACGTCGCCGATGGTGAAGGCGTTTATTGAGATGGTGCTTGGCGAAGGGGGGACTGGCGCCGATAGGTGCCTGTCCCATTTATGATCTGAAGCACAGTGCGCCTCGGATCGAACATGGGACAGGCACCTGCGGTTCCAGTCCCCCCTGCTGCCCTCAATCGTAATCCGCATCCAACTCCGACCCCGCATAATTCTCCAGCTCGGCAAACAAGGTCTTCATCGCCGTCCGCCCGCGCATCTTTTGAATCACCGTGCAATGCTCGCGGAAATTTTCGATGCGTTCGGCGATCACCGCCTGGTGCTGGGCCGGCACCTGCGCCATCAACGCCGCCCAGCCGGCCTCGAAGTCGGGCTTGTTGGCGCGCACCGATTTGACCAGCCGCTCGAAGTCCTTCTGGCCGGTGCGCGAGACGATCCTGCCGCCGCCTTCGACGGCAAAAATAATCGCCAGCGCGATCACGCCCTCGGCGTTCAGATCGGGGTCGAGGATGGCGCCGCCGGTATGATGGCGGCGCAGCCAGTTTGCCGCGCGCACGATGGCCTGCACGCCTTTGCGTTCTTTCAACTGGCGCAGGTAGCGCTCGTAGCCGGACCAGTTCTGGCTGGGGTCGGCGTAGCACAGGTCGACAAACAACTCCTTCAAACGGCGCTGCATGTAGACCGGGTCGTTGTCGTATTCGCTGACCAGGCTGTCTTCGGGCAAGGCGGACAACTCCTTGACCAGGCGGAACCCTGCCTGGAAGGCGTGTTCGGCGCCGTGCTCGATCAAGAAGTCGAGCGCCGCCTCGTCGCCGTCGTGCTCGAGGGCGTGCTCCAGTCCCAGCGACACGCCGCCGATGGCCAGGAAGAAGGCGCGCTGGATGCCTTCGGCGGTTTTGTCATTGGTAAATTTCTCTGCCACCATCGCGGTGATGCCGGCCAGCTCGTCGGCGAGGATGACGACATCGTCGTCGACGGGACCCGCGGCCGCGGCGCGGATTGCCCGCACCAGGCGCGGCAGGCGCTCCTCGACCACCGCAATGGACGAACCCGCTTCGGCCATCACGAGAAGATATCCGTGCCGAGGCTCTTGCGGGCGCCGCGCTTGGGCACGCTGCTGCGGGTCGACGGCACCTGCTTGCGCAGACGGTACAGTAATTCCTTGGTCGAGCGCTGCAGGAATTTCGGTTCCTCGTCCGGGTCGTCCGAGAACTCGGCGTCGGCCAGGTCCGCGCTGTGGCGGAAATCCGGGAACAGCTCGAACAGGGCGCGGTCGAAACCGTCCTCGTTGGCCTTGGCCAGTTCGATCGCCAGCGGCACGATGTCGCTGTCGGACGAGGTCTGGCCGGTCATGTAGGGACCTTTCGAGATGATCTCTTCGGCCACCTCGAGAATTTCGCGCGGCGCCATCGAGAACAGGATGGCGAAGATGGTCGAGCCGTAATCGGGCGTCGAAGCCGCTTCCAGCAAGGCCGCCCTTCTCTCTTCGTCGTCGGTACTGAACACCACGCCGTGCACGTGCGAGAACAGGCTCTCGGCGACACGCTCGGGGTCGTCTTCGATATTGTCGTCCGACCAGGTGGCGGCGAAGAAGGCCAGGCTGTCGGCCCAGGCCTGCGGCGGCACCAGTAAAGTTGCCAGCGACGTCTTGCCGCCATCAAAGCCGGACAGGTGCAAGGCCGTCACTTGCGGCGGCAGGCTGCCCAGCACTTCGACCACGGCGAGGTCGCCATGCTGCTCGGCAGCTTCGGAAAACGCCTGCTCGGCGTGGCCGAGCGAGCCGGCCAGCACCAGTTCGCTGACCTGCTTGGACAGCGCCGGCAGATTTGCGGTGGTGGCCATCTCAGTCCTCCTTGTCGAACATCTGGGCGAAGTCGTCGGTGACGTCATCTTCGTCCTGCTCGTCGTCGCCATCGTCGTTGCGGCTCAGTTGCTCCAGCGACTGGTCGTCATCGTCCCACTTGCGCGGATGCTTGAACAGAAATGCGGTGATGATGGCCTGGCGCGCCAGTTCCGGGTGCGCCTCGGTCATGCCGGCGTACATTTTCGCGGCATCGCCGTCGCACGAGGCCATGCCGATCACGGCGGCGGCGTCGCCGCCTTCATACTCTTCAGCTTCTTTCAACAAGCCTTTCGGATCGCTGAACTTGATGTGGTCGACCAGGGCGAAACTCATCATGTTGACGTCTTCGATGCCGCCGCCGGCAGCGTATTCGCCGGCCAGGGCGTCCTGCATCAGCTTGTAGTTCTTGCGATCAGGCGGGTCGCCCAGGATGCCGTCGATCTGGCCTTCCAGTTCGCGCGACTGGTAAGCAAATTCAGGGTGTACTTTTCTCATTACTGACTTTCAGAACAATGGATTCAGGCGGAGGCGGGCAAGGCCACGCCGTTCAGGCTGAACAGGGAGCGCACCAGCTCGAACGCTTCGGCTTCGGCGTCCAGAATGATGCGATGGTTCACGCTCTGGTCGTACTCGGCGCGCTTGCTGCGGTCCGACAAAATTTCGTAAGCCTTGGTGACGCTTTTGAAGCGGACTTCGGCGGCCGGGGCGTCGTTGCGGTCGGGGTGGTAGCGCATCGCCAGCGAGCGGTAGACTTTTTTGATCTCATCAATGCTGGCGTTCGGGGCCACGCCCAGGACGGCGTATAAATTTTCCAAGTGGGAACTCCGGCTGCAAGCCAAAACCGTTAAAGCGAGATTATGCTATAGAACCGGGAGGGCCGCCCAAGTGCAGGCTTCGATACGGTAAAATGCAGCGATCT
>JAQGNM010000151.1 GCA_028291845.1 Massilia sp.
GCGGTGGCGAAGTTGACGGCCGAGCTGCCGCCCGCCGTGACGCCCTGCACCAGCAGGGAGGCGTCACGGTGCAGATACATGCCGCGGCCGGGAATTGCCGCCATCGACGCCATCTGGGCCAGGGTGCCTTTCAGTGGCGCCGCGCTGCCTTGTTCGAGCACCAGCACCCGCCAGTCGGATTTGGCCAGTTCGCGCGCCACCGTGGCGCCGCCGGGGCCGCTGCCGACGATGATGGCGTCATGGGTGGGAGTGGTCATGAGCCTAGTGTAGCAGGACGTCGCTCGTCGCCACTTGCCTGCTTTGCTTATGCGCTCGGGGAAGCTGGGGTCAGGCCGGGCCGCGTCAGGCTCGCGGCGCCAGATCCCGGTGCTGCATATGCCGCCGGTTTTTCAATCAGCGCATTGATCCAGCTGTGCACCCAATCCTGCGTCAGCTTTGCCATCGCGGTCGGAAACCGGATGAATCCATGCGGCGCCTCCGGCAGCACGTGCAACTCGACCGGCGCCACTGCCGCCCAGCGCGCTGCCAGCAGCCGCGTGTCGTCGATCAGCGGATCGAGGGCGCCGCCGATCAGCAGCGCCGGCGGCAAGCCGGCCAGCTCGCCGTACAGGGGCGATAGCGGCGGCAGGCGGCGCTCGGCGTCGCTCAGGTGCGGGGTCAGGCGCGCCAGGGCGCTGACCAGGTCGGGGCCGTCGAGCACCAGCGTGTCGCTGCCGGCGGCGTGGGCGCTGGGGCTGCCGACAAGGTCGTAGACGCCGTAGTACAGCACCGCGCCGCTCACCTTTGCAAGCAAATCCGGCCAGCGCTTCAGTTCGAGCAGGGTGGCGGCCGCGAGGTGCGCGCCGGCCGATTCGCCGATTATGATCACGGGCAGATCCACATATTCCCGCAAGCCGCCCTCGAGCAGCCAGCGCGCCGCCGCCAGGCAATCGGCCAGCATGTCTTCCAGCGCGGTGGCCGGCGCCAGGCGGTAGTCGACCGAGACCACGGCAACCTGGCAGGCGTCGATCAGGGCGGCGTTGCGCTGGTCGTTCAATTGCGGGTTACCGATGGCCCAGCCGCCGCCGTGGTAGTCGAGGATGACGGCGCGTACCTGGCCGGCCGGGCGCAGGATGCGGATTGGTACTGGCGTGTCGATGGTGTCGATGGTCAGGCCGGCGCGGCGCATTTTGAAATCGGCGCCGGTTTGCGACAGGCGCAGCAGGGACTGGATCAGGCGCGGGGTCCAGTGCTTGCGGATGGTGAAGCGGGGGAGGAGGGAGAGGAGGCGGTTGAAGCGGCGGGCTTCGGCGAGGGTGGCGGGGGTGATGGGGAGCATGCGGATAGTCTGGCAGCGTGGGCGGCGCTGAATGGGGACAGGCACCTGCGGCGCCAGTCCCCCCTGCTTTATTTGTCGCTGACGGTAAACTCGCCGAACGATTTCAACTGCTCGCCGACTTGCGCTTTATCTCCGACCACGACGATCGACTGGTTCTCCGGCGCGAAGTATTTTTTGCCGATGGTGCGCACCTGTTCGGGCGTGACCTTCTGGATCAGCGGGACGTACTGGCCGAGGAATTCGGCGGGCAGGCCGATCAGCCAGTTGGTGGCCAGGGTGCTGGCCACGGCGCGCTGCATCTGGTTGCTGATCAGGTAGCCGCCGGCGACATATCTCTTGTTCATCGCCATCTCTTCGTCGGGCACCAGCTCGGCGCCGAGGCGCTTGTACTCGTTGAAGAATTCGGTCAGCGCCGCGCCGGAAACGGCGTTGCGCACGTCGGCGCCGCCGATGATGCTGCCGCCGTCGCGGTTGACGCGCGCGCCGGCCGAAGCGCCATACGTATAGCCCTTTTCTTCGCGCAGGTTGAGGTTGACGCGGCTGCTGAAGCCGCCGCCGACGATGGTGCTGGCCAGACGCATCGGCACGAAATCCGCGGTGGTGGCGGCGATGCCCGGGCTGCCCAGGCGGATCGTCGATTGCACGCTGCCGTTACGCTCGAGCAGGACGCGCTGCGGCCTGGCGGCGGCCGGCGCCGGCGGGGTGGCGGGCAAGGGGGCGCCTTCGGCCTTCCAGTCGCCAAAAGCTTTTACGGCCAGCGCCATCGCGTCGGCCTGCTTGATGCGGCCGGTGATCACCAGCAGGGCCGCATCGGGACGGAAGCGGCGCGCGTGTTCTGCGCGCAGCATGGCGTCGGTCGACGAGGTGATCGATTCGGCGGTCGGCTGCACGCGGCCGTACGGATGGTCGCCGTAGACGGCTTTCGAAATCGCCCGCTCGGCGCGGAAGCCCGGCGTGGCTTCCTGCACCTTCAGCGACTGCAAGGCGTTGGCTTTGGCCAGGGCGACTTCCTTGTCGGGGAAGGACGGATGGCGGGCCACTTCGGCCAGCAAGCCCATCATGTCGCCGGCGCGCGAGGTGACGGCGTTGGCCGATACCAGCATGCCGTCGACGGTGGTGGAGGCGCCGACCGAGCCGCCCATGCCCTGGGCCGCTTCGGCAATCGCGCGCGAATCGCGTTTGGCCGTGCCTTCGTTGAGCAGGCCCGCCATCAGGTTGGCAAAGCCGGGGTGGTCCTTGTCGTCGGCGGTGTAGCCGGCGCCGCGCACGGCCAGCACGTAGTCCACGCGCGGCACGCCGTTGCGTTCGACGACCCACACCTGCAGGCCGTTGGCCAGGGTCTTCCTGGCGATTTTCGGCGCCGGGATCGGCTTGTCCTTGCCGTAGGCGGGCATGTCGGCGGGCAGTTTCACATCGGCCGCCTGGACGCATGGGGCGAAAGCGGTGGCGATGGCCAGGGTGATCAATAATTTTTTCATGGCGCTTTCCTTTATTTCTTGGCGGCGGCAGAGGCGGCGGCAGGGGCCGGGGCAGGCGCCGGGCCAGCGACCTTGGCCACCGGCTTACGGTCGATCACGGTGCGGTTGGCCGGGGTCAGGTAGGTGGCCGCGGCGCGCTGGACGTCGGCGGAGGTGACGCCCTCGATCCACTCAGGAATCTGGTTGACCACTTTCGCATCGCCCCACAGGGTTTGCAGCTTGGCCAAGGTGTCGGCGCGGTTGATGAAACTTTCCAGCTTGTTGTTCCAGTCGGCCAGCATGCGCGTCTTGGTGCGCTGCAGGGTGGCGGCGTCGACGCCGTTCTTGACCACCTTGGCGATCTCGTCGTCCATCGCGCCCAGCATGGCGTCGGCGTTGCTGGTCGGCTTGTAGACGGCAAACACGGTGAACAGGGTCGGGCCGTCGAATTCCCACGGACCGGTCAGGCCGTACAGGTTGTCGACGTTGAGGGCGATTTCCCTGCCCTTGACCAGTCCCTGGTAAAACATCGAGGCGTCGCCGCCGGCCAGCACCTCGCCCAGCACCGCCATGGCGGCTTGATCCTTGCTGCCGCGCGCCGGCATTTTCCAGGCGGCGGCAATTGCCGGCGCCTGCGCCAGGGCATCGCTTTGCTCGATGCGTTTTTCCTTGGTGTTCAAGCCTTCGGTGAAATCGCTGCCGGCCGGGACCGGGCGCTTTGGAATGCTCGCAAAATATTTTTTGGCCAGCGCAAAACCTTGTGCCGGGGTGACGTCGCCGGCGATCGCCAGCACCGCATTGTTGGGGCCGTAGTAATCGCGGTGGAAGGCACGCACGTCGTCCAGGCTGGCGCCTTCGAGATCTTCGAAGCTGCCGTAGCCGTCGTGGTTGTTTTCCCATTTCTGGAACGCCTGCTGGCTGATGTCGATCCACATGAAGCCGCCATACGGCTGGTTCTTCACGTTGACGCGGATCTCTTCCTTGACCACGTCCTGCTGGTTTTTCAGGGACGCCGGGCTGAAGTCCAGGGTTTTCATGCGGTCCGCTTCCAGCCACAGGATCGAATCGATGGCCGACACCGGCGCGGTTTCGATGTAATTCGTAAAGTCGGGGCGGGTCGAGCCGTTGTTGCGCCCGCCGCCGCCGGTGATCGCCTTGTCGAACACGCCCTTCGGCGCCTTCGGCGTGCCCTGGAACATCAGGTGTTCGAACAGGTGGGCGAAGCCGGTGCGGTTTTTCGGCTCCAGCCGCATGCCGACGTGGTACACCACCGAGACGCCGACCGTGGGCGAGGTGTGGTCTTCGGAGACGATGACGGTGAGGCCGTTGTCGAGTTTCTGCACGGACACCGGCAGGGTCCACTGGTCCGGCGTGGCGGCCCAGGCCGACAGTGAAAGGGAAAGCGCCCCGAGCAGCAAGGGGAGGGTGCGTTTGCGCATAATTGCCATAGTGACTGACCTCGTGTCTCGATTGATGGTTGCCCGGGCGGGAAGGCGTGGTGATGGTGGCCGCGCCCGCCGGGCTGCGCATTATCTTAGCGAATAATTCAATTGCTGCGGTAACAGATTGATATGCATATGCCGATCCGGGTGCGTTCGATGCGGTGCGCATCGAAGCCGTGCGGCGCACCGTGTTGGCCCGCGCCGGGGAGCGGCGCCGCCACGATGGTGCGAAAATGGTGCGAAAACCACGCGAAGTTCCAGCCTGTCGCGTGGCATGAAATATGCACGCGAAAACGCCATTACAAAGGAGACGTCATGGCCGCCCAGCTCAGCATTCACCCCGATACCAAGGCCGCCGGCACGGCGGCAGACGCAGTGGCCGATCACACCACCCACACCACCGCCGACAGTAGCACCGCGCCCGAGCTGTCGAGCGACGTGTTCGGCGCCCTCATCAATCTGTCGGGCCGGCGCCGCTTCACCTCGCAGCGGGTGGTGCTGTACGCCGTGCTGGCCTCGCTCGGCCATGACGGCGCCGCCGCCACCGCGCGCGCCACCCTGGCGCAGTTGCGCGAGGCACACACCACGCTGATCGAAGGCAAGGGCAGCTTGCCGGGCGTGTTCAGCGGCCAGCTGCACGATGCCTATTTCGGCACCCTGCAGGGCGACAAGAATATCCGTGCCTTCATCAGCCTGGCCGAGCGCACACTCGACGCCATCGCCGGCGACGGTGTCGGCGCACCGGTGCTGCTCGACCAGTTGGTCAACAGCGCGACGCCCTTGCTGTCGGTGCTCAACGGCCTGACCCTGGTCTACGAAGAGCAGGCCAAGCGCCATGCGCAGGCGCAGCGTCACGAGTTGCACGAGCTGATGGGTCAGTTGCGCACGGTAAGCCAGCAGGCCCGCCAGATCGCATTCAACGCCCAGGTGGCGGCGGCGCGGGCGGGTACGCAGGGTCGCGACTTCGGCGCCGTCGCTGCCAGCATGGCCGAGGTGACGGCGGCGATGGATGCGCTGGTGCGCGAGGCATCCGGGCGCGTCGTCTAGTCTCGGCGGCAGCGCGGCCAGACCCGCTTTTTCGTATCTGAGCACGCGTTTTATGCAGTCCATCGCAATCCGGTGGAGCGGCAGGGCTGACGGCACTACAGTGTCATCATACCAACGCCACTTCAGAAGGATCAACGCCATGAACATCGCCAAACATATGGAAGCCGTGCTGCTCTCCGCGCTCGCCATCGCCGCCGCCACCGGCATCGCCACCGCCGCCGTTCCTGCCCCACAATCGAGCACCAGCGTCAGCGCCGGCATTGTCGCCGCCGCGCCCGTCAGCGGCCCGATGCAGGTCGTCACCATCGTTGGCAAGCGCCAGCCGCGCGGCTGAGCGCAGCCCGGCTGAGCGCAGCCCGGCTGAGCGCAGCCCCGGCTCGACGCGGCTATACGAAGCGCCGCCCCGGTGATAGTGTATGCAGCATGGCTCGACAGTGCTTGCACCCGCACCGCCCGCCGGCATCAACCAATAAGAGAAAAATGCCCATGAACCACTTGATTACCGCCGCCGTCGCCCTTTGCCTCGTCACCACAAGCGCTGTTGGCGCCGATGAGCGCGCCCGCGGCGACAGCGCCGACAGCCGCGCCGAGAGCACCATCAGCGAGTCGCGTCCGGTCGATGCCCGCGTGGTACGCGTCAAGCTCGATGGCGTTATCGACCTGAAACTGCGCCAGGGCGCCGTTGCCCAACTGGTGCTGATAGGCGAACGCAAATTCATCACCCGTACCAGCACCGAGCAAAGCGGCGACACCCTGACCATCGAGACCGACAACCACAGCGTCAAGTTCAGCCGGCGCAACATGCTGCGCGCCGAACTGACCCTGCCGCGCCTGCGGGAGCTGCGCTCCGACAGCGTCGGCTCGACCGAAGTGTTTGGTTTTAACGGCAACGAAATCGACCTGACCCTCGACGGCGCCGGCGCCATGAAGATCGTTGCCGACTACAAGATCGTCAACGCGTCGCTGGGCGGCATCGGCAGCATGAATATCCAGAGTGGCAACAGCGAGCGCGTCGACCTGAACCTGCACGGCGCCGGCTACGTCACCCTGATCGGCCGCACCAAGTTGCTGAAGGCATCGCTGGGCGGGCTGGGCGGACTGGATGCGGAAAAGTTTCAGGCCGACACGGTCGACCTCGACATGAGCGGCCTGGGAAACGCCACTGTGCTGGCGCGCCAGAGCGCCTTGCTCAATCTGTCCGGCATGGGCTCGGTGACGGTGTACGGCAAACCGCAGAACCGCAATGTCAGCGTGGATGGCCTGGGCAAGGTGAGCTGGAAGTAGGCGGCGCGGCGGACCGAAAGGGAATGGCGCCGCCGGCATCACGCCCGCGAACACGAGCAACAAACAAGCAGAACAATAAACCAAACGACGACGCATCCAAAGAAGCGCATCGAGGGACATGAAAAAACAATTATTTGCCGTCGCTTTTGCGTGCGGCCTGGGGCTGGGCATGCAAGCTCCCGCGCTGGCCGGCTTTGCCGAGGGCGCCAGCGCTTACAACGCCCGGCGCTACGATGTCGCCCTGCGCGAGATTATGCCGCTGGCGAAGGCCGGCAATGCCGATGCCCAGCATTTGCTGGGCTTGATGTATTACATGGGCCGCGGCGTCAAACGCGACTATAAAACCGCGCTCGAATGGCACCGCAAGGCAGCCGTGCAAGGCAAGGCCGATGCCCAATATGTGGTGGGCGCCATGTATTACACCGGCAACGCCGCGCCGCAGGACCACAAGATCGCCGTCCAGTGGTTCCGCCGTGCCGCCGAACAGGGCCACGCCGACGCCCAGCATGCACTGGGATTGATGTACCGCTACCATGTCGCCGGCATGCCGCAGGACGTGGTCATCGCCTACATGCTGTGGAATCTGTCTTCGGCCGGTGGCAACACCAATGCCACCGAACAGCGCGCCGCCGTCGCGCGACTGATGACCCAGGAACAGATCGAAGAAGCGCAGGCGCTGTCGCGCAACTGGAAGCCCGGCACCGCCTTGCCGACCACCTCGCGCAGCGGCGCTGCCGTCGGCAACTGATCCGGTTTGTTGACGCCGCCGCCCCGCCGCCGGCCGCCGCCAGCGCGGATGTCGGCGCGCTTCAGCTGCCGTCGCCGAACCACGCCAGCGGCAGCGCATTGCCCATCAACTGATAGCCGGCATTGTTCGGATGCAGGTGGTCGGCGCTGTCGTAGGTGGGATTGAGGCCGCGCGGGTTGGCCGGATCGCGCAGCAGCTGGTCGAAATCGACCACGCCGTCGAACTCGGCGCTGGAGCGGATCCAGTCGTTTGCCGCCTGCCGCACCAGGTCCTTCGCCGGCGTGTAATAACTGGCCCCTTCGAATGGCGGCAAGGTGCCGGCGAACACCGCGATGCCCCTGGCATGGGCGCGCGCAATCAGCTGGCGATAGCCGGCAATGAGCTCGTCGGCGCTGACCGGGGCCGAACTTGTGCTGTTGAGGATGTCGTTGCTGCCGATCAGCAAGAAAAGAAAGCGCGCGCCGGCGGTGGCGAGCACATCGCGGTCGAACCGTTCCAGCGCGCTGCGCCCGCCCAGCGAACCTGTCTGCAGATTGCTCAACAAATTATTGCCGGAAATGCCGCGGTTGACCACGCCCAGGCGCGCCAGGCTGCTGCTGCCGGCTGCTTGCAGTCGCCGCGCCAGCCAGTCGGGCCAGCGGTAGTTGTAATTGCCCCAGCTGCGCAAGCCATCGGTGATGGAGTCGCCGATGGCGATGAAGGCGGCGCCGTTGGCAACGTCGACCTCGGTCAGAAACGGCCATTGCTCGATGGTGGCCTGGGTCGGAAAGGTGGCGGCGGCGGCGAAGTTGCCGCTCGATGAGACGTAGCTGTTTTGCGTGGCCATGGCGTGCAGGGTGGTGGCGCGCGCCGAACCGGGCAGGTACAGGCTGACGGCCAGGTCCGACAGCGGCGGCACCGTCAGCGTGACCGGGTCGGACAGCGCTGCCGCGCCGGCGCCGATGGCAACGCTGGTGGCGCCGCTGAAGGTGAGGGGGCGGTCGCTGGCGGCAACGATGGCGGCGCCGCCGCCGCTGCGCAAGGCGACGTGGGCGCTGCCGATGCGCAGTACCGTGCTGCCCATTTCGTTCGACAGGCGCACGCGCACGCGGCTGCCGCCGGCGCTGGCATGGACGATCAGGCGCAAGGTCTGGTTGTTGTAGACGGTGGTGGCGCTGTCGAGCGGCGGCCCGGCCGGTCCGGCGCCCCAGCTGCCGGCCCACTGCTCGGCGCGCCAATCGGGGATGGTCTGCGCCGAGACCGGCGCGAAGGGCAGAATCAATAGCGTGAACAGCAGCGTGAACAGCAGCGTGACCAACAGGGCGGCGCGAGGCGCAATGCGCGACATGATCTCAGTCTCCGGAGCGGCACTTTATGCACAATGCATAACCATGACAGCTTTACTGTACGGCTGCGATGGTGTGCCGGCTAGTCCGTTACCCGAGCATTGTTTGCGCTGGATCGAAGGTGCGTGCTGTTGTGCTGCCGGGGGGAAGCTGCTTGCCGCTGGGCAGCGCGGCAAGCAGCAGGCGCTTACTCGACGGTTGCTGGCGCTTTCGCCGCCGGCGCCGGCGCGGCGGCAGGCGCGCTTACGCCGCGCAAGCCGATTCCGCGGAACAGTTCCAGCGGCACCGCGTTGCCCATCGCCTGGTAGCCCAGATCGTTCGGATGCAGGTGGTCGCCGCTGTCGTAGGCGGGGTTGAAGCGCTGCGGATTGGCGGGGTCGCGGGTGACCCGGTCGAAGTCGATGACGGCGTCGAATTCGTCGCTGCCGCGAATCCAGTTATTCACCGCCTGCCGCACCAGCTCCTTCTCGGGCGAGTAGTAGCCGGCGCCCTCGAATGGCGTCAGGGTGCCGCCGTAGACGGCGATGCCCTTGGCGTGTGCGCGCGCGATGATCTGGCGGTAGCCGGCGATCAGGTCGTCGGCCGTCACCGGCGCCTCGGGCGTGCTGTTGCCGATGTCGTTGATGCCGATCAGCACCGTCAAGTAGCGTACGCCGGCCGTGGCCAGCACGTCGCGGTCGAAGCGCTCCTGGGCATTGCGCCCGGCCAGCGAGCCGAGCGGCGGATTGGTCAGCAGGCGGTTGCCGGAAATACCGCGGTTGACCACGCCCAGGCGGCTGTTGATGCCGGTGTCGCGGGTGATCTGCAGGCGCCGCGCCAGCCAGTCCGGCCAGCGGTTGTTGGTGTCGACGGTGCTGTTGGTGCCGTCGGTGATGGAGTTGCCGAGGGTGACGATGGAGGCGCCGTTGCTGATCACGTCGACCTCGGTGAGGAAGGGCCACTGGGTGATGGTGCGGTCGGTGGGGAAGGTGGCGGCGCCCAGAAAATTGCCGGGCAGGGACACGTAATTGGTCTGCAAGGCGGTGCCGTGGATGGTGGTGGCCGCGGTCGGTCCCGGCAGATACAGGCTGACGGCGAGATCGGACAGGGCCGGGATGGTGAGATCGACCGGATCGGACAGCGCGGCGGCCCCTGGCGGGATCAGGATCGAGCCGCTGCCGCTGAACGACAGGACGCGGTCGCTGCCGGCGGCGATGCCGCTGCCGGCGGCGCGCAGGGCGACGTGGGCGCCGCCGATGCGCAGCGCGGTGGTGCCCATTTCATTCGACACGCGGATGCGCACGCGGTTGCCGCCGATGCTGGAATGGACGATCAGGCGCAGCGTCTGGTTGTTGAAGTTTTGCGTGGCCGTTTCCAGCGGCGGGCCGGCCGGGGCGGTGCCCCAGGTGCCGACCCATTGATCGGCAGTCCAGTCGCGGCCGTTCTGGGCGTGGCTCGGCGCGAACGTCAAGGCGCACGAGAGGGCGGCGACGGCCAGCATGGCGCTGCGGCGGGCGGGGTTGCGCAGGGCAGGGGGGATGCGGAGAATCGGTTTCATTGTGGTCTCCAGATAGTTGGTGGTGCGGATCGGAACGTACACGGCGCCCGCTGCAACGGCGTGGATGCGAACTGCATGACGGGCACAGCTTCAATGTACGGTCCCGCCCCGGCCCTGCCTAGATGGCGACGGACGAGATCGTTGTGTTACATCTAAAGTTCCCTTGAATTGCCGTACCGCAGAGTACTTGTTTGCGCTGAAGCAGTGGAAATTGAAAAAAATTATTGGTGGAACTTATGGGCGCCGTCGCGGTCTGATGGCCGGCGCCAGCGCCGTGAGCCAGTTTTATTTAATTAAAAGCAATTCACAAGGTTTGACCAGTATCCTCGGCGGCGGTTAAAATAGCGGGTTATACCAACCCTGGACCCGTCCCATGCGTCGCAAACTCGTTGTCGGTAACTGGAAGATGAATGGCAGTCTGGCCGCCAATGCCGTCCTGCTCGAAGCCCTGCAGGCCGGCCTCGACGCCGATAGCGGCGTCGACAGCGCGGTGTGTCCGCCGGCGCCGTTCCTGGCCCAGTGCCAGGCGATGCTGGCCGGCAGCCCGCTGGCGTGGGGCGCGCAGGACGTCTCGGCCAACGCCGCCGGCGCCTTCACCGGCGAAATGGCGGCGGCCATGCTGGCCGACTTCGGTTGCAAGTACGTCATCGTCGGCCACTCCGAGCGGCGCGCCTGTCACGGCGAGTCGAGTGAACTGGTGGCGAAAAAAGCGCTGGCGGCTCTGGCGGCCGGCCTGACGCCGATCGTTTGCGTGGGCGAAACGCTGGCAGAACGCGACGCCGGCCAGACCTTCGCTGTGGTTGGCGAACAACTGGGCGCCGTGCTCGGTCTGGTGCCGGCGGCCGACGCCGCCCGCATCGTGGTGGCCTACGAGCCGGTGTGGGCGATCGGCACCGGCAAGACCGCCACCCCGGCGATGGCGCAGGAAGTGCACGCCCAGTTGCGCGCGCAATTGACGGACAAGAACGCCGGCGGCGTGCAAATCCTTTACGGCGGCAGCATGAAGCCGGACAATGCCGGGGAGTTGATGGCCCAGGCCGACATCGATGGCGGCCTGATCGGTGGAGCGGCGCTGAAGGCGGCCGATTTCCTTGCCATCATCGCCGCCGCCCGCTGAGTATTGCGCAGTATTGCCGTGGCGCCGACAGGGCGGCGTCCGAACCAAATTTAAACCTTGCAGTCAAACTAGAAATGGAAATGCCATGAACACCTTGTTCAATCTGATCGTCATCGTGCAGGTGCTGTCCGCCCTGATCATCATCGGGCTGGTGCTGCTGCAGCACGGCAAAGGCGCCGACATGGGCGCCGCCTTCGGCTCGGGCGCCTCCGGCAGCCTGTTCGGCGCCACCGGCTCGTCGAACTTCATGTCGAAGTCGACCGGTGTGGCGGCGGCGGTGTTTTTCGCGTCCACGCTGGCGCTGGCGTATTTCGGCACCCAGCGCGGCCCCGTGGCCGGCGCCGGCGTGATGGAACGCGCAGCGCCGGTCAAGCCGGTGACGGGCAGCGGCGCCGTACCGGCGACGACGGTGGCGCCTGTGCCTGCCGCTCCAGTAACCGGGCCGGCGGCTGTGCCTGCGACGACTGCGCCGGCGGCGCCTGCGACTGCGCCTGCTGTGGCGCCGGCTCCGGCGGTGCCGAAGTAGTATTTACTGAGTATGAAAGCGGGGGACAGGCTGGGCCGCACTCGGACGCAGGGCCTGTCCCCGGTGGAAGCAAGCGGCGCGTGTTGACCTAGGTCAAGAGCAGCAAAATGTTTTAAAGTTATTCGCGATTTACCTGCGCTAGCGTAAGTTTGCCATTGAAAAAAGGTGCTCGCGCGGGTTAGAATAGCGGTCTCAATGCCGACGTGGTGAAATTGGTAGACACGCTATCTTGAGGGGGTAGTGGGAGAAATCCTGTGCGAGTTCGAGTCTCGCCGTCGGCACCAAGAAATTCTAGAAGCCAGCAAGGGCTGTGCGCCTGAGCTGGCTTTTTTACGATGGTCAGTCGGATTATCCTGATCGCATTACAATCAGGGTCGGGCGACAGGGCACTGCAAGCACCACTTGTTGCGCAGTGATTCCGCAGTGCTTTATTAATCGATCAATCAACAAGGGCTCATCCAAGTGAACCTCGAATCATATTTCCCCGTTCTGTTATTTATCCTGGTCGGTATCGGCGTCGGCGTGGTGCCGCAGGTGCTGGGCAAGCTGCTCAGCAAGAGCGCGCCGGACGCCGCCAAGCTGTCGCCGTACGAGTGCGGCTTCGAAGCGTTCGAGGACGCCCGCATGAAGTTCGACGTGCGTTACTACCTCATCGCGATCCTGTTTATTTTGTTTGATCTGGAAACGGCGTTTTTCTTTCCATGGGGCGTGTCGATGCGCGAGCTGGGCTGGTCCGGTTTCGTGACGATGATGGTGTTCATCGCTGAATTCGTCGTCGGATTTTGGTACATCTGGAAGAAAGGTGCCCTTGATTGGGAATAAGCCATGGCTATTGAAGGCGTATTAAACGAAGGTTTTATTACCACCACAGCTGACAAGCTGATCAACTGGGCCCGCACCGGATCGATGTTTCCGATGACGTTCGGCCTGGCTTGCTGCGCGGTCGAGATGATGCACACGGGCGCGGCGCGCTACGACATGGACCGCTTCGGCGTGGTGTTCCGTCCATCGCCGCGCCAGTCCGACGTGATGATCGTCGCCGGCACCCTGTGCAACAAGATGGCTCCGGCCTTGCGCAAGGTCTACGACCAGATGCCGGAACCGCGCTGGGTCATTTCGATGGGCTCGTGCGCCAACGGCGGCGGCTACTATCACTACTCGTACTCGGTGGTGCGCGGTTGCGACCGCATCGTGCCGGTCGACGTCTATGTGCCGGGCTGCCCGCCGACGGCGGAGGCTCTGCTGTACGGCATCTTGCAGCTGCAGAACAAGATCAAGCGCACCAACACCATCGCCCGCTAACAGCCGACCACAATGACAACAAAACTCGACCTCCTGCAAGCCACCTTGCGCACCGCCCTGGGCGAGCGCGCCGTCATTACGGCCGCGCTCGGTGAAGTGACGGTGGTGCTCAAGGCCGCCGACTACCTGGCCGCCATGCAGACCCTGCGCGACGATCCGACGCTTCACTTCGAGCAATTGCTCGACCTGTGCGGCGTCGATTATTCGACCTACGGCGAAGGCACGTGGGACGGCTTGCGTTTCGCTGCCGTCTCGCACCTGCTGTCGATCGAACACAACTGGCGCGTGCGCGTGCGCGTGTTTGCCGAAGACGAAGACTTGCCGGTGCTGGCCTCCATCGCCGGCCTGTGGCGTTCGGCCAACTGGTACGAGCGCGAAGCGTTCGACCTGTACGGCATCCTGTTCGAAGGTCACAACGACCTGCGCCGCATCCTCACCGACTACGGCTTCATCGGCCACCCGTTCCGCAAGGACTTCCCGGTGACCGGCTACGTCGAAATGCGTTACGACCCGGAGCAGAAGCGCGTGATCTATCAACCCGTGACGATCGAGCCGCGTGAAATCATCCCGCGCGTGATCCGCGAAGAAACCTACGGTCTCAAATAATGGCTGAACTTAAGAATTACACCCTCAACTTCGGTCCCCAGCACCCGGCGGCCCACGGCGTGCTGCGCCTGGTGCTCGAGCTCGACGGCGAAGTGATCCAGCGCGCCGACCCGCACATCGGCCTGCTGCACCGCGCCACCGAAAAGCTGGCCGAAACCCGTACCTACCTGCAATCGGTGCCGTACATGGACCGTCTCGACTACGTGTCGATGATGTCCAATGAACACGCCTACGTGCTGGCCATCGAAAAGCTGCTGGGCGTCGAAGCGCCGGTGCGCGCCCAGTACATCCGCGTGATGTTCGATGAAATCACCCGTCTGCTCAACCACCTGATGTGGCTGGGCGCGCACGCGCTCGACGTCGGCGCCATGGGCCCGTTCCTGTATGCGTTCCGCGACCGCGAAGACCTGTTCGACGTCTACGAAGCCGTGTCCGGCGCGCGCATGCACGCGGCCTATTATCGCCCGGGCGGCGTCTACCGCGACCTGCCGGACGCGATGCCGAAGCACAAGGCTTCGATCATCCGCAGCGCCAAGGCAATCGATGCCTTGAATGAAGCGCGCCAGGGTTCGCTGCTCGACTTCATCGACGATTTCTCCAAGCGCTTTGTGACCTACGTCGACGAATACGAAACCCTGCTGACCGACAACCGCATCTGGAAGCAGCGTACCGTCGGCATCGGCGTCGTTTCTCCGGAAGCGGCCAAGGCGATGGGCTTTACCGGCGCCATGCTGCGCGGTTCGGGCATCGAGTGGGATCTGCGCAAGAAGCAGCCGTACGCCGTGTACGACAAGATGGAATTTGACGTGCCGGTCGGCACCAATGGCGACTGCTACGACCGTTATCTGGTGCGCGTGGAAGAAATGCGCCAGTCGAACCGCATCATCAAGCAGGCCTCTAGCTGGCTGCGCGCCAATCCGGGTCCGGTGATGATCGACAATCACAAGATTGCGCCGCCATCGCGGGTCGACATGAAGACCAACATGGAATCGCTGATTCACCACTTCAAGCTGTTCACCGAAGGCATGCACGTGCCGCAAGGCGAGGCCTATGCGGCAGTCGAGCATCCGAAGGGCGAGTTCGGCATCTATATCGTTTCCGATGGCGCCAACAAACCGTACCGCCTGAAGATTCGTGCCCCGGACTACGCCCACCTGCAAAGTCTCGATGAGATGGCGCGCGGTCACATGATCGCCGACGCCGTCACCATCATCGGCACCCAGGATATCGTCTTCGGCAGTATCGACCGCTAAATAGAATCAGGCTTAGACATGTTGTTATCAGAACATTCAATCAAGAAAATCGATCGCGAGGTCGCCAAATATCCGCCCGACCACAAGGAATCGGCGGTGATGGCGGCGCTGGCGATCGCCCAGGACCAGCACGGCTGGCTGCCACCCGAGTTGATGGCGGAAATTGCCGACTACCTCGGCATGCCGGCGATTGCCGTGCAAGAGGTCGCCACGTTCTACAACATGTACAACGTCAAGCCGGTCGGCAAATTCAAGATCTCCGTTTGCACCAACCTGCCGTGCGCCCTGTCGGGCGGCGAATCGGCCGGCCAGTACCTGCAAAAAAAACTCGGCATCGGCTACCGTGAAACCACCGCCGACGGCCAGTTCACCCTGGTCGAAGGCGAGTGCATGGGCGCGTGCGGCGACGCCCCGGTCATGCTGGTCAATAACAAGCGCATGTGCAGCTGGATGTCGCATGAAAAAATCGACGCCATGCTCGAGGAACTGAAGAAATGACCTCCCTCCATAATCGTCACATCAAACCGCTGATCCTGGCTGGCCTGGACGGCAAGAACTGGCATTTGCAGGATTACGTGAACCGCGGCGGCTA
>JAQGNM010000153.1 GCA_028291845.1 Massilia sp.
ATGTTGGCGACGCAACCGATCTCGTAGATATCGGAGGCCGAGGGCTCATCCTTTGCAGCTGCCTTCTGGGCCGCGAGCATGATGCTCTTGCCCTGCTCCATGGCGGCCTCGAGTGCCTTGATGGACTTCGGACGGCCGACAAACAGGGGTATTACCATATGCGGAAAGACGACCACGTCGCGCAACGGCAATAATGGCAGCGTCGTTTGCTCGGTTAATTTAGAAGTTGTCATGGCATACCTTATAGAAAGCGTGATTACGATGTTGGCACTCGCTGCCTGATTACAAGACCGGTTTGCAAAAATATTTTCGGCGGAGTAATTAAAGCCGCAATATCCCTGCTGTTATACCAGCCCGATTAACATTCCAAACGTGAATGCAAAAAAACCATTTGTCGGTCTTGAATGAGAAAAAGCCACTCCACGGCTGTACGCCGCGAGTGGCTTTTCGATTGAAGCCGGCTTCTTTTATTGAGATAAATTGTACCGCCAAGAATTAGGGCGCAACACCTTTTTTGTTGTGTGTGCGCATGAATTCTCAATTTTCTCCAGATGCCTTGGCGGTTTCGCTGTAAATCAGTAAAGGTTTCGCGCCGTTTGTGATCGTATTTTCATCGATCACCACCTTGATGACGTTTTGCTCATTCGGCAATTCGTACATCACGTCGAGCAGTGCGTGTTCCAGGATCGAGCGCAAACCGCGCGCGCCGGTCTTGCGCGCCAATGCTTTACGGGCAATTGCGTGCATTGCCGCCGGGCGAATTTCTAGTTCCGCGCCTTCCATTTCCAATAACTTGGAATACTGTTTGATCAAGGCATTCTTCGGCTCGATCAAAATCTGGATCAGCGCGTCTTCGGTCAGTTCCGACAGGGTCGCCACCACCGGCAGGCGGCCGACCAGCTCGGGAATCAGGCCGAACTTGATCAAGTCTTCCGGCTCGGCTTCCAGCAACACTTCGGACGCCGCGCGCTGGGTCTGGCTCTTGACCGCGGCCGAGAAACCGATGCCGCCCTTGTCGGAACGGTTCTGGATGATCTTCACCAGGCCGTCGAACGCGCCGCCGCAGATGAACATGATGTTGGTCGTGTCGATCTGCACGAAATCCTGGTTCGGGTGCTTGCGCCCGCCCTGCGGCGGCACCGAGGCCATGGTGCCCTCGATCAGCTTGAGCAAGGCTTGCTGCACGCCCTCGCCCGACACGTCGCGGGTGATCGACGGATTGTCGGACTTGCGCGAAATCTTGTCGATCTCATCGATGTAGACAATCCCGCGCTGCGCCTTTTCCACTTCGTAATTGCAGCTTTGCAGCAGCTTCTGGATGATGTTCTCGACGTCCTCGCCCACATAACCGGCTTCGGTCAGGGTGGTGGCGTCGGCGATCACGAAAGGCACATTGAGCATGCGCGCCAGGGTCTGGGCCAGCAGGGTCTTGCCGGAACCGGTCGGACCGACCAGCAGGATGTTCGACTTGGCCAGCTCGACATCGTCTTTCTTGCCGAGGTATTTCAGGCGCTTGTAGTGGTTGTACACGGCCACCGACAGGATGCGCTTGGCAGTCTGCTGGCCGATCACGTACTGGTCCAGCAAAGCGGCGATCTCGTGCGGCGTGGGCAGATCCGACTTGGCGGTGCCGGCAACGCTCTCCACGCTCGAGGTCTCGTCGCGGATGATGTCGTTGCACAGGTCAATGCATTCGTCGCAAATGAACACGGACGGTCCCGCGATGAGCTTCTTGACCTCGTGCTGGCTTTTGCCACAGAACGAGCAGTACAGGAGTTTTTCGCCGCTGGAGGATTTTTTGTCTGACATGGGCAGGGGTCTCGTCTTTTGATGCTTGCTATGATTACTACATGGTGTTTGCTAAACGTCTAGCTGTAATTCGACTGCGCAACTGTGCCACGCATATGCCATGCTAACCGAAATAAAAACCAAACGCCCGAACGTTTGAAGCGCCCGGGCGTTTGATTACAACAGCGCGGCCAAGTGCAGCTTAGGCGCGCGTCGTCAGAACCTTGTCGATAAGTCCATAATCGGCAGCTTCTTCGCCCGACATGAAACGGTCGCGGTCGGTATCGCGGTGGATCTGTTCAATCGTCTTGCCGGTCGCGTCGGCCAGAATCTTGTTCAGGCGCTCACGCAAATACAGGATTTCCTTGGCCTGGATTTCGATATCCGACGCCTGCCCTTGCGAGCCGCCCGACGGCTGGTGAATCATGATGCGCGAGTTCGGCAGCGAGAAACGCTTGCCCTTGGCGCCCGCGGCCAGCAGGAACGCGCCCATCGACGCAGCCATGCCGGTGCACAGGGTCGAGACGTCGGGCTTGATGAAATTCATGGTGTCGAAAATCGCCAGGCCTGCCGAGACCGAACCGCCAGGGGAATTGATATACAGCGAAATGTCCTTGTCCGGATTTTCGCTCTCGAGGAACAGCAACTGCGCCACGATCAGGTTGGCCATCTGGTCGTTGACCGGGCCGACCATGAAAATCACGCGTTCCTTGAGCAGGCGCGAGTAGATGTCGTAGGAACGTTCCCCACGACCGCTTTGCTCGACCACCATCGGAATGAGGCCAAGTGCTTGTGTGTCCAATGCCGGATTATGATTCATCGCTATTTCCTTGTCTGCGGCAGCAAGAGTGCCCGAAAGCACTCTAACCTACCTTTACGCTTGTGGGTTGCTTCCCATCAACTCATCGAAAGCAACCGGCTTTGCCGTTACTTTCGCTTTACCGAGGACGTAGTTGACGACGTTTTCTTCTAATACAAGGGCTTCGACTTCAGCCAGGCGATTACGGTCGCCGTAGTAGTACTTCAGTACTTCTTTCGGGTCTTCGTAGCTCTGCGCGAAATCTTCGATCTGCGCCTTGACCTGCTCGGCGGTGGCTTGCAGCTGGTGCTCGGATACCAGCTGCGACAGGATCAAGCCCAGGCGCACGCGGCGCTCGGCCTTGGTGGCGAACAGTTCGGTCGGGAACGGCATGTTCTTCACGTCCATACCGCGCTGGGCCATGTCCTGGCGGGTGATTTCGGCCAGGCGCTCGGAATCCTGCTCGATCATGACCTTCGGCACGTCCATCTCGGTCACTTTGACCAGGGCGTCCATCACGGCTTCCTTGTTGCGCGCTTTGACGCGACCGGCCACTTCACGTTCGAGGTTGACCTTGATGTCGTCGCGCATCTTGGCGACGTCGCCGTCTTCGATGCCCAGCGACTTGGCAAATTCCGCATCCACTTCCGGCAGGTGCGCCCATTCCAGCGCCTTCAGGGTGATGGTGAACTCGGCGGTTTTGCCGGCCACATCCTTGCCATGGTAATCCTCGGGGAAAGCCAGCGGGAAAGTCTTCGACTCGCCCACTTTCAGGCCGACGGTGGCCGCTTCGAATTCAGGCAGCATGCGGCCTTCGCCGAGCACGAACGAGTAGTCGTCGGCTTTGCCGCCCGGGAACTCGACACTGTCGATCACGCCGATGAAGTCGACGGTGACCTTGTCGCCATTGGCCGCGACCGGCTCGCCGCCGGGTTCGGTACCAGACCCGTGCTCGCCCTGCTCGCCCTTGGTGTGGTAGTGCACGCGCTGCTTGCGCAGGATGTCGATGGTCTTGTCGATTTCGGCATCCGAGACGTCGGCGGCGACGGTTTCGATCTCGACGCCTTCGAGTTCGCCGACCTTGACTTCGGGGTATACTTCGTAGGTGGCATCGAAGCTCAGGGTACCTTCTTCGCTGTCTTCTTTCGGCTCGATTTTCGGGAAACCGGCAACGCGCAGTTGCTGCTCGTTGGCAGCGGCGTTGAAGGCGCGGCCGACTTTGTCGTTCAAGACGTCGGACTCGATCTGGTAGCCGTATTGGGCGGCAACCATCTTCAGCGGCACCTTACCAGGACGGAAGCCTGGGGCCTTGGCCGTTTTGGCCTGCTGTTTCAAGCGCTTTTCAACTTCCGTACGGACGTCAGCCAGCGGAAAAGAGATCGTCATGCGACGCTCGAGTTTACCCAGGGTTTCGACTGCAGTTGCCATTGTAAAATTCGTCCAAAAAAAGTGTCTAATATTCGTGGTGCGAGGAGGGGGACTCGAACCCCCACACCATTGCTGGCGTCAGGACCTAAACCTGGTGCGTCTACCAATTTCGCCATCCTCGCGGGATCGCAGCCGGATTCTAACCGGATGCACCTGGCCGGCCGGCCCGCGC
>JAQGNM010000193.1 GCA_028291845.1 Massilia sp.
TGCCCCGCTGTTCGAAATCGGCGCCGCCGTTCGTGTGCCGAAATATGCGCAAGGGGTGGTACAGTCGATTGCCGGCGAGCAGGTAACGATTGTCTTCCCTGATAAAACGGAACGCACCTTCATGGCCAACTTCGTCTCGCCCGCATAAATTCATTCAAAGGGCGGCGGTATGGGCGACATGGTGGTAGTGCGTAAAGAAGGTCTGTATTGTGTGCCGGGCGATTTCTATATCGATCCCTGGCGCCCGGTGCCGCGCGCGGTCATCACCCATGCGCACGGCGACCATGCGCGCGTCGGCCACGGCCACTACTTGTCCGCCGACCTTGGCGTTAATATCCTCAAGTCGCGCCTGGGTCAGGACATCCATATCGACGGCCTGGCCTACGGCGAAGTGGTCCAGCACAATGGCGTGAATATCTCGCTGTACCCGGCCGGCCACGTGCTTGGCTCGGCGCAGGTGCGCATGGAACACAAGGGAGAGGTGTGGGTGGCTTCCGGCGACTACAAGGTCGAGCCGGACCGCACCTGCGCGCCGTTCGAGCCGGTCAAATGCGATACCTTCATCACCGAATCGACCTTCGGTTTGCCGATCTATCGCTGGCAGCCGGAGCAATCGATTTTCGACGACATCAACAGCTGGTGGCGAAAAAATGCCGCCGCCGGCCGCTGCAGCGTGGTGTTCGCCTACAGTTTCGGCAAGGCCCAGCGCATCCTGTCGGGCCTCGATCCTTCGATCGGCACGATTCTCTGCCACGGATCGGCCGAGCCGCTCAACCGCGTCTACCGCGACAGCGGCGTCGATCTGCCGCCGACCCAACTGGTGACCGATGTCGACAAGGCAGCCATCCGCACGGCGATCGTGATCGCGCCGCCATCGGCGGGCGGTTCGACCTGGATGCGCCGCTTTGGCGACTACAGCGATGCCTTCGCCAGCGGCTGGATGCTGCTGCGCGGCGCGCGCCGCCGGCGCGGCGTCGACCGCGGCTTCGTGCTGTCCGACCATGCCGACTGGCCCGGTTTGATGACGGCGATCCGCGCCACCGAGGCGCCGCGCGTGATCGTCACCCACGGTTCGATCGCCACCATGGTGCGCTATCTGCGCGGGGTCGGGCTGGACGCTTCCGGTTTCGATACCGAGTATGGCGACGACGAGGCCGACGACAAGCCGCAGGAGGCCGACAAGCCGGCCGAGCAAACAGCGGCGGCCGGGGCGACCGATGCGTGAATTTGCCCGCCTCTACGCTGAACTCGACGAAACCACGGCCACCAACCGCAAGCTCGAAGCGCTGCAAAACTATTTTCAAAGCGCGTCGCCGGAAAACGCCGCCTGGGCTGTCTACTTCCTGGCCGGCGGCAAGCCGAAACAGGCGGTGCCGACCAAGCTGCTGCGCCAGTATGCCGTCGAATTCGCCGGCATCGACGACTGGCTGTTCGACGAGTGCTATCACGCGGTCGGCGACCTGGCCGAGACCATCGCCCATATCCTGCCGCCGCCCACCGCCACCAGCGATGTCGGCCTGGCGGTGTGGATGCAGGAGCGCATCGGCCCCTTGCGCGGCGCCGATCCGGCGACCATCCGCGAGGCGCTGTTTGGCTTCTGGGGCGAGCTGGAAACGCGCGAGCGCTTCCTGCTGGCCAAGCTGATCGGCGGCGGCTTTCGGGTCGGGGTGTCGAAACTTCTGGTCACGCGCGCGCTGTCGAGCATCGCCGCGGTCGATGCAAAACTGATCGCCCAGCGCCTGATGGGCTGGACCGACAACAGCGTGCGGCCCAGCGGCGAGAGTTTTTTACGGCTGATCGCCGAGCAGTCCGACACGGAACACGCGCAGCGGGGCGGCCAGCCATACCCGTTCTTTTTGGCCCACCAGCTGCAGGCCGATCCGGCCACCCTGGGCGACTTGAACGACTGGCAGGTCGAATGGAAGTACGACGGCATCCGCGCCCAGCTGGTGCGGCGCGACGGCCAGAATTTTCTGTGGTCGCGCGGCGAGGATTTGATCACCGAGCGCTTCCCCGAGCTGGCCGCGCTGCGCCTGCCCGAGGGCACCGTGATCGATGGCGAGATCCTGATCTGGGCGAATGGACCGGCGCCGTTCGCCGACCTGCAAAAACGCATCGGCCGCAAGACCGTGTCGGCCAAACTGATGGCGGAACTGCCGGCGGTGCTGGTGGCCTACGATCTGCTGGAAGAGGAAGGGGTGGACCTGCGCGAGCTGCCGCAGGTGGAGCGGCGCAACCTGCTCGAAGCGCTGGTGGAGGCGAGCGCGCAGGAGCAGCTGAAAATATCGCCGAAGGTGGAAGCGGCCGATTGGGAAGCCTTGACCACGATCCGCCTCGAATCGCGCGCGCGCGGCGTCGAAGGCATGATGGTCAAGGCGAAAAGCGCCCAATACGGCGTGGGCCGCACCAAGAACGTCGGCACCTGGTGGAAGTGGAAGATCGACCCCTACAGCATCGACGCGGTGCTGATCTACGCCCAGGCCGGGCACGGCCGGCGCGCCTCGCTGTACACCGATTACACCTTCGCCGTGTGGGATCTGGACGAGACCGGACAGCGCAAGCTGGTACCGTTCGCCAAGGCATACTCGGGCCTGACGGACGCTGAAATCGCCGTGGTCGACAACGCCATCCGCAAGACCACCATCGAAAAATTCGGCCCGGTGCGCAGCGTCAAGCCGACCATGGTGTTCGAGATCGGCTTCGAAGGCATTCAGCTGTCGACCCGCCACAAGGCGGGAATTGCCGTGCGTTTTCCGCGCATTTTAAGAAAGCGCGATGACAAGCGGGTCGAAGAAGCCGACACCCTCGATACCTTGAAAGGCCTGCTGGCGGCGGCTGCCGCATGAGCAAGAGCGTGATGCAGCAAACTGTCGACAGCTGGTTCGCAACGCGCGGGTGGAAGGTGTTCCCGTTCCAGCGCGCCGTGTGGAAGGCGGCCGTGGCCGGGCAATCGGGCCTGTTGCACGCCAATACCGGGTCCGGCAAGACCTACGCGGTATGGTTCGCGGCGCTGCTGCGCGGGGCGCTGGCGAATAAGCGAAAAAACACCGGCTTGCGGGTGCTGTGGATCACGCCGATGCGGGCGCTGGCCGCCGACACCTTGCGGGCACTGGAAGAATCGGCGGCCGAACTGTCGCCTGGATGGACGGTGGGCGCGCGCACCGGCGACACCGGGTCGGCCGAACGCGCGCGCCAGTCGCGCAAGCTGCCCTCGACCCTGGTGACGACGCCGGAGAGCCTGTCGCTGCTGCTCAGCCACGCGCAGGCGAAAGAGCAGTTCGCCAACCTCGACATGATCATCATCGACGAGTGGCATGAACTGATGGGCAGCAAGCGCGGCGTGCAGGTGCAGCTGGCGCTGGCGCGGCTGCGCTTCTGGAATCCGCAGCTGGTGGTGTGGGCGCTGTCGGCAACGATGGGCAACCTCGATCAGGCCAGATCGGTATTACTGGGCGATCTGGAGGGCGGCGTGCTGGTCGAAGGCGACCTCAAAAAGCAAATCGTCGTCGATTCGCTGGTGCCGGCCAACGTCTCGCGCTTCCCGTGGGGCGGCCACCTGGGCATCCAGATGCTGCAGCCGGTAATCGACGAGATCGAGCAGTTCAACGCCACACTGGTGTTCACCAATACCCGCTCGCAGTCGGAGATCTGGTACCAGAACATCATCGACGCGCGGCCCGACTGGGCCGGCCTGATCGCCCTGCATCATGGCTCGCTCGACCGCTCGGTGCGCGACTGGGTGGAACTGGGCTTGAAGAAAGGCGAATTGAAAGCGGTGATCTGTACGGCGAGTCTCGACCTGGGCGTCGATTTCCTGCCGGTCGAGCGGGTGCTGCAGATCGGCAGCGCCAAGGGCATCGCGCGGCTGCTGCAGCGGGCGGGGCGCAGCGGCCACGCGCCGGGACGGGTG
Source organism: Massilia sp. (assembly GCA_028291845.1). Taxonomy (GTDB): domain Bacteria; phylum Pseudomonadota; class Gammaproteobacteria; order Burkholderiales; family Burkholderiaceae_D; genus JAFCUW01. Next base: position 3,911 of record JAQGNM010000193.1, read on the forward strand.
TCGCGGGTGACCCTGGTGCCGACCAACAGCCTGGAGATCCTGGAAGCGGCCGGCGCCAAGGCGGCGGTGGCCTCGCGCAGCATCGAGGGCAGGCTGGTGCCGAACAAACCGTTCGACGTGCTGGTGCAGCACCTGGTGACGGTGGCGCTGGGGGGCGGGTTCAGGCCCGAAGCGATGCTGGCCGAAGTGCGCACGGCGTGGTCGTACCGCCACTTGACGGAGGAAGAATGGCAGTGGGCGCTGGACTTTGTCGCCCGCGGCGGGCAAAGCCTGACCGTGTATCCGGAATACCAGCGGGTGCTGCCGGACGAGGAGGGCGTCTACCGGGTGCCGAATACGGCAATCGGCCGGCGCCACCGCATGAGCATCGGTACCATCGTGTCCGATTCGAGCATGCAAGTGAAATACATGAGCGGCGGACGGATCGGCAGCGTCGAGGAGTCCTTCATCTCGCGCCTGAAGGCGGGGGATTATTTTTTGTTCGGCGGGCGCATGCTCGAATTCGTGCGCGTCAACGAGATGACCGCTTTCGTCAAGCGCGCGACCGGCAACAAGAAGGGGGCAGTGACGCGCTGGGCCGGCGCCAAGATGCCGCTGTCGTCGGAACTGGCGCACGCCGCGCTCGAACAGTTACGGCTGGCCTCCGAGGGCCAGTTCATCGGGCCCGAAATGCAGGCTTTGAAACCGCTGATCGAAATCCAGCAATCCTGGTCGGCCCTGCCCACCATCGACACCCTGGTGATCGAAGCGATGACCAGCCGCGAGGGCCATCACCTGTTCATTTATCCGTTTGCCGGCCGCTCGGTGCACACCGGGCTGGCCTCACTGCTGGCCTTCCGGGTCGGCAAGCTGCAGCCGATCACCTTTTCGATCGCCGTGAACGACTATGGTTTTGAATTGCTGGCGGCCGAGCCGGTGAACTGGAAGGCGCTGTTCGCCGGCGAGACCGGCCAGCAGGCCGCCTTGTTGTCGACCGAGCGGCTGCTGGAGGACGTGCTGGAAAGTTTAAATGCGACGCAGCTGTCGCAGCAGCGCTTTCGCGAAGTGGCGCGCATCGCCGGCCTGATTTTCCAGGGCTATCCGGGCCAGCCGAAAAGCACCCGCCAGATCCAGGCCTCGTCCTCGCTGTTTTTCGAAGTCTTCAGAAAGCACGATGCCGGCAACCTGCTGCTCACGCAGGCGCAGCGCGAAGTGATGGAGCAGGAACTGGAGCTGACGCGCTTGCGCGACACCTTGACGGAACTGCATGCGCGGCGCATCGCCTACCGCGACGTGCGGCGCGCCACGCCGTTCGGCTTTGCATTGATGGTGGAACGCTTCCGCGAAAAGGTAACGACCGAAAAGCTGTCGGACCGGGTGGCGCGCATGGTGCGCGAACTGGAAAAGGCGGCGCAGCCCTGATGAGTGCAGTTATGAGTACAAAGCAGATCGATATCGCCGGCGAGACCGTGCTGCTGCTGGCTGAAAAAGCGCTGTACTGGCCGCGCGAAAAAATGCTGATCATCGCCGACATCCATTTCGGTAAAGCAGCCTCGTTTCGCGCCGCCGGCGTGCCGGTGCCGCGCGGGACCACCAGCCAGAACCTGGCCGCGCTCGACGCCATCATGGCCGCCCACGATGTCGCCCACGTGATGTTCCTCGGTGACTTTCTGCACGCGCGCGCCGCCCACGCCAGCGCCACCGTCGCGGCCATGCTGGCCTGGCGCCTGCGCCATGCCAGTCTGAAATTGACCCTGGTGCGCGGCAACCATGACCGCCATGCCGGCGATCCGGCCGCCAGTCTCCTGATCGACCTGGTCGACGAACCGTTTGAAATCGGGCCGTTCGCCTTTTGCCACCACCCCGACCTGCCCACCAGCGCCTACGCGCTGGCCGGCCACATCCATCCCAGCTACCGCCTGTCGACCCGCTTCGATTCGCTGCGACTGCCGTGTTTCGTGGTCGGCGCCAGGCGCATGATCCTGCCTTCGTTCGGCGCCTTCACCGGGGGATTTTTGATCACGCCGGAGCCGGACGACGCCATTTATGTCAGCTCCGGCGAGGCCGTACACTTGGTACGCTAGCGTACGGACTTTTCTTCTCGGCAAGAGTACTGTGTAAATATCCGCTGTTCTTACACAGCACCTTCGAGGAGAACATCATCAAAACCAAGACCCATAAAAATCTGCTGGCGGCTCTGATCGCGGCCAGCCTGCCGCTGCTGTCGATGACGGTGGCGCTCGCCCCTGCGCACGCGCAGCAATACACCGCCCCGGCCGAACGCGGCTTCGAGCCAGTGATCCGCGGTTTTAATGTCGATGAAGTGCGCCGCATCGCCCCTGGCGTCGAACTGAACTTCGACGTCTACGGCACCCCGGGCGGGCGCGTCTACCTGCAGATCGCCGGCGCCGCCCGCAATTTGCAACTCAATGAAACCGAGCCGGGCCTGTATGAAGGCGTCTACACCATCGGCAACCGCGACCGCATCACCGCCACCAGCGCCGTCACCGCCAATATGCGTGTGGGCAACCAGGTGACCACCGGCGTGCTGCGTGAATCGCTGATGGTCGGCGTCGGCCGCCATGAAGCGCCGCGCCGTGGCGAGCTGGCCGTGGTGCCGCGCATCGAGCGCTTCGACGTGCGCGGCGTCGAGGATCTGCGTCCGGGTAACGAACTGAACTTCATGCTGCGCGGCACCCCAGGCGCCAAGGTCGACATGACCATCGCCGGCACCCGCGGCGTGTTCTTCCTGCCGGAAGTGCGCCCGGGCGAGTACGAAGGTTCCTACGTGATCCGCCGCGGCGACCGTCTCGAGCGCGCCACCGCCGTCACCGCCAGCCTGCGCCTGAACGGTCGCGTCACCACCGCCACGCTGGGCAAACCGTTGCAGTTGGTCGGCACTGTGCCGCCGCCGCCGCGTGAGCGCGAGGTGCGTTTCTGCTCCAATTGCGCTACCGTGGAAGCGATCAACGTCATCGAAGTCAAGGGCGACGGCAACTACATCGGCACCATCGGCGGCGGCGTGCTCGGCGCATTGGCCGGCAGCCAGGTGGGCGGCGGTTCCGGCCGCACCGCGGCGCAGGTGGCCGGCGCGCTGGGCGGCGCTTATGTGGGCCGCAACATCGACCGCCAGAACGACAAGCAGAGCCGCCACTTCGAAGTGGTGATCCGTTTCGCCAACGGCGGCACCCAGACCGTGCAGTACGCCAACGATCCGGGCCTGCGCGTGGGTGAAAAGGTCAAGCTGATCGATGGCGCCCTGACGCGCGATAACTGATCTGCTGGCGCTGGTACTGGCAAGGGAAAAAACCGCCGCAGGCACAAGCCCGCGGCGGTTTTTTTATGCGCCGGGCGTTCAGATGGTCGTCGCCAGCGCGTCGCCCGACGGCGCCAGATCGCTTTTCGGTTTGGCCGGCGACTTGGTGCGCGAGCGCGAAGGGGGCAGGCGGCGCAGGGTTTTCAACGCTTCCGCATCCTTGATGCCGATGGTGCGCTGGTCGACCGTGATCAGGCCGATTTCATTAAAGGCCGACAAGGTGCGGCTGACCGTTTCCAGGGTCAGACCCAGATAGCTGCCGATTTCGTGGCGCGTCATGCGCAGATTGAACAGCTTGCTCGAATAGCCCATGGCGGCGAAGCGGTCGGCCAGCGACACCAGGAAACGGGCCACCCTGGCCTCGGCGGACAGGGCGCCGAGCATGCCGATCATCGATTGTTCGCGCACCAGCTCGCGGCTCATGACGCCGTACATCAGGTTTTCCAGCTCGGTGTGCACGCGGCCGAGGGCGGTGAGTTTTTTGAACGGCAGCAGGATCAGATCGCAATCGGACAAGGCCACCGCTTCCGAGGCGTAATGACGGGTGTGGATGCCGTCGACGCCGAGCATGTCGCCCTTCATTGGAAAACTGAGCACTTGTTCGTTGCCGAATTCATCGATCAGCACGGTTTTGAGGAAGCCCGAGTTGACGATGTACAGCGTGTCGAAGGCCTGGCCAATGGTGTGGACACGTTGGCCGGTTTTGAATTGCACGTGCTGAAACAGCAGTTCTTCGCTGTTGACGGACATGGCCGTCGGAATATGGAGCAGGTCGCACACTTCTTTCAGGTTCGACCACAGGCGGCCCTGGCGCTGGCGGCCGGCTTCCATGGGGGAGGTGTGCATGGTCGAAGATGCATTACGGGATTCTGGCACTGGCGTGGACATGATTCTCATCTCCAATTAAATTTTGCTGAAGCTGTTGGTGATCACAGCTGCGTACCGAGGCGGGATGCCGGAAGGTTGCTTCAGCAGTGATGGCGGGCGCTGGGCCAAACTCACGTGACTAGGAAAAAATTACCGGGAGCAAGTCGAATCGCTGGATTTAGTATGCCAACACGAGTCCGGCATTCATATCAGCGAACCCTGAATCTAGGAGTAGGAGCTCCGACTGACTTGTAGGACCATTCTTACTGGGGAAACGGTCTGCCAGAGGAGGCTAGTGCGCACCGGGGATGCGGGCGGGCACAAGAGTGAGACGGCCGGGGGCGGCGGGAAAAACAACGCTGCGGCACCATTTAACGGCAGCGTTGTCTGATCTGTTTGGCCGATGGTTTATTTAAAATACTGCAGTGTCAAGTTTTGAACGGCGACAGCAAGCGGTGCGCCACAGCGTACTGCACCATTTCCGATAAGGAGGTCATGCCCATTTTCTGCATGATGCGGGTCTTGTGGGTGCTGACCGTTTTTACCGACAAGTGCAGGCTGTTGGCGATCTCGGTAATCGACTTGCCGCCCACCAGCATGGAAAACACCTCGAATTCGCGGTCCGACAACTGCTTGTGCAGCAACTGTTCGTTCGGCGTCATGATATTCAAGGCCAGTTGCTCGGCCACTTCGGTGCTGATATACGGGCGCCCCGAGGCCACCTTGCGGATCGCCCCCACCAGCTGGGTGCCGGCGCTCTCCTTGGTCAGATAGCCCTGGGCGCCGGCACGGATGGCGCGCACGGCGTATTGTTCCTCTTCATGCATGGTGAGAATCAGGATCGCCAGCTTCGGTGCCACCGCCTTGATCTGGCGGATCAGGTCGACGCCGCTGCGGCCCGGCATCGACAGGTCGGTCAGCAACAGGTCGAAGCCCCCCTGGCGCACGTGGTTGAGCACTTCGAAACCGTTAGTAGCTTCACCGACGATGTCGATATCGGCCGCGCCATCGAGGATGCGCTTGAGTCCCTCGCGCATGATGGTGTGATCGTCTGCAATAACAATGCGTATCATAAATTAGCCAGTTCACTCTAGTAATAATGGCTGCCGTCTCCTGCTGGCGCTTACGCGTGAGCGTACGCCGGGTGGCCGGGCGAAACAATCCGGGCTGTGATAGCTTGACGAATGAGCAATGATGGTCTATTGCTCAGGTGCCCGGCGCCTTGATCAGGCGATGTACCAGTACCGGCTTTTGCGTATGCGACAGCACCTTGTTGGTTACACTGCCCAGCATCAACTGGCCCCAGCCGCTGCGCCCGTGCGAGCCCATGAAGATCAGATCGCAGTGTTCGCGCTCGGCCACCTGGACGATCATGGCGGCCGGCGACATGGCAAATTCGGTCAGCGCCGCATGGACCAGGCCGGCCTTGGTGGCCGCTTCGATGATCGGATAGGTGTGCTCGGCGCCGGTGCGGCGCATGGTGGCGAGGTATTCCTCTTCGATGGGATAGCTGGGCGGGATGATTTCCACGTACACCGGATACTGGTATTCCGGCGCCACGAACAGCGCCAGCACTTCGGCGCCGAGCTGCTCGGCAAACTTGACGCCGGCGCAAGCGGTGGACTTCGACACCGCCGAGCCATCGGTTGTAATCAGAATTTTCCGGTACATGGTCATCTCTCCCACGGGACGCTGTATTGTCCATTGTAGTAAGCGCCACGCGGAATGTAAGAAGAGTAAGGATTGATCTTGCTCAACCGTGATTTGCGCGCGGCGTCCGGCCTTTGAGAACCGCCCATCAAGCACGAAATACAACACTTGCTTACAGAAAAGTATCCATACGGACACATTTTCTTATCTTCGAATTAAGTTTCCCGAGCGAAATCAATTGCCGGAGTGGTCGGTGATTTACCAACGTCATTGACGCTGCTAAACTCAAGACAACCTTGCTGGCCCCGCCCCCGCACAGTACCCCTCGATACGCAATCGCGCATTGCAAAATTTGTAATTATGGAGAAGCACGGACTATGACCGACGCCGCTGATGATTTCGACGCCCTGTTCGACGAGGTGAGCGCCCAGCGCGACGCCGCGCCGGCTGCTGTCGCCCCGACCGCTGCCGCCCCGGCTGCCGCTGCTGCCGTCGATGAAGATGATTTCGAAGCCTTGTTCGACCAGGTCGCCGCGCAGTCAGCGCCGGCCCCCGCCCCGGCGGCCGAGGGCGATGCCCACACCGAAGGCAATGCCGCCGACAAGCCGATGTTCGAGCGCCTCGGCGGGATTGTCCG
>JAQGNM010000156.1 GCA_028291845.1 Massilia sp.
CGCGAGCATTTCCTGCGCATGCGAGGTGCGCGAAAGCCACAGATTGAATCAAGCCGTCGCCATGACGGCTTTTTTTCGTCCCGTCTCATTTCAAGTTTGATGTAGATTAGCTCTCTGCGAAGCAGCCGCAATGTGCTGCAACTTCGGACAGCCCCGGCTGTCTCACAAGCTCCCCGGGCAGCAGCTGGAAGGACGCGCATGGACCATCCTCATTCGATCAAACACGCTTTAAAGGACGGCGAGGCGTACGCCGGCCTCATCGTGGGTAAAGACGGCGCCCCCGACTATCACTTGATTTTGCTTCCCGGCGAAATCGACGACGTCACCTGGTCAGCCGCGCGCAACTGGGCCGCCAGCGCCGGCGGTGAATTGCCCAACCGGCGCGAGCTGTCGCTGTTGCACGCCAATCTGAAGGAAATGTTCTCGCGCGTCTGGTACTGGTCTGCCGAGCAATCGGAAGTCCGCTCGCAACTGGTATGGGGACAAAACTTTTCAAGCGGCATCCAGACCATGTACGGCCGCCAGTTCCACGGCCGCGCCAGGGCCGTGCGGCGCATCCTGTGCGAGTGCGCCACAGCGTAATTTCCTGCAAGGCAAGCGAATATCAGCTTATGTGCTGTGGCGAACAGTGAGCACGTACAAGCTCATGCATGATGAGGCTGTCCAATTCGACAACATCATCCACGCTGCAGAGGAAACCCCATGAACGTTCTTGTCACCCTGATCATTTACCTGGTCATTTTCGGTCTCATCTGGTGGCTGGTCAGCCTGCTGCCGCTGCCCTCGCCCGTCGCCCAGATCGTGCGCGTGCTGTTTATCATCTTGCTGATCCTGATCGTGTTGTCGGTGTTCGGCATTATTCCTGGCGGATATCTGCCGAAGCTGAACATATAGTCGACGATTCAGGCGTATAAGCGCTCTGAGCACATACGAACCCGCGGAGAATTTTCCCGCGGGTTTTTTTATGCGCGAGTTTTGGCTTTGTGCAGAAGGCAAGACAAGGTGAGCCGCGAGGCGGGGCTCCAAATCAGGGTTCAGGGACCGGGTTAATACAATAGCGGCGTTCCAATCTTCAAAGGCAGGTTTTGGGGACGGCTGCGCCTTGTATTTCGCTGCCCGCGACCGCGTTCCATTCGCTTCGCGCTACGGCAAGGGTTTAACTTTGCCCCCTCAACGACCAGCATACCGAGTGGCTGCTTACCACCGGCGACGGCCGTGTCGAGCGATACACGAAATTGAAGGATGCTTTCAAGATGAACGCCGCATTCGCAGCCGGAGGCGGGTTTGCGACATACACGTACGATTTGGAAAATCGTCTGGTACTGATTACAGACAACGACGGCCGCGCCATAAAGATCAATTGGAATCGCGGTGAGGGCGACTCCATCGACGCGCTGAACGGTGGTGTGCGCTACGAGTACGGCCAGGCGCCGGTCGCCGGACAAGGCACACTCCGGTGCCAGTCCCCCTGCTGGTTGGCCGTCCGGATCGCTCAGCAGTGCCGGGGCGGCCCGCCTGTCCCATGACGTGCGGACTGCCGCCTTCACTGAGCACCATTACCGGGAATTCCCCGGCATTTTTTTCGTGCTGGCTGCGCTACTAATTGGTAGCACGTGGCGCCGGCGCCGGTGTGCGTCCGATCGACTCATTCATGTTCGCCAGAAACCACGCGGTGGTTGCCATCACCGCCACATGGCGGCGCAAGTCTTCCGGCTTGACCTTGTCGAAGGTGTCGGCCGCGGTATGGTGATAATTAAAATAGGTCGAATCGTCGATCAGCGGCGAAAAGCTCGGCACCCCTGCCCGCTCCAGGCCCGACAAATCGCCGGTGCCCAGTACGTCGGTGCGCTGGAAGCCGGCGGCGCCCATCGGCAGCAAGGCGGCGCGCAGGGGGGCGAACAGTTTCATCGATTCGACCGGGATGCTGGTGCGCATGCCGAACACGCGGCCGGACCCCTCGTCGTTTTCGATCGCGGCGACGTGTTTTTCGTGGACGCCCTTGTTGGCATCCACGTACGCTTGCGCGCCCCGCGTGCCGTTTTCTTCGTTCATCCAGGCGATGACGCGGATGGTGCGGCGCGGCTGGTAGTCGAGCTTTTTCAGCGTTTCGATGACCGCCATGGCGCTGGTGACGCCGGTGGCGTCGTCGTTGGCGCCGGTGGCCAGGTCCCAGGAATCGAGGTGGCCGGAGACGATGACGATTTCATCGGCCTTGTCGGTCCCCGGCAGGTCGGCGATGACGTTGAAACTGTCGGCGTCGGGCAGGATTTGCGGGGTCAGGGTGAGCTGCATGGTCAGCGCGCCGCGCGCGGCCAAGCGGGTCATCAGCATGGCGTCTTCGGCGGCGACGGCGGCGGCGGGGATGCGCGCGCTGTCCTGGAGGCCGGATGAACCGGTGTGCGGCAGGCGGAAGTCGGCGCCGCCGACCGAGCGCACCAGCACCGCCGCCGCGCCGTACTCGGCCGCCAGACGGGTGCCCATGCCGCGGTACAGCACGCCCTGGCCGTAGGCCTGGCCGGCCAGGCCGTGATCGGCCATGCTCTGGTCGAAGGCGACGTCGAACAGCACGATCTTGCCCCTCACTTCGGCCGCGCGCGCCTTCAACGCGTCGAGGTCATGCAGCACCAGCACCTGCGCCTTCAGACCGGCGGCCGGCGTGGCGCCCGAGCCGCCCAGCGCCGCCAGCACCACTTTCTGCGACACGCCCGCCGGCCGCCCGGCGTAGTCGACCAGGGTGGCGGTTTCCACGCCGCGCACCCAATGCGGCACCTTGACCGGCTGCAAAGTGACTTTCGCGCCGAGCTTGCGCATGGCATCTGCCACCTGGGTGACCGCCGCCGACGCGCCCGCCGAACCGGCCAGGCGCGGGCCGATCAGGTCGGTCATGTCGGCCAGACGCTGGTAGGCCCAATCGCTTTGCAAGGCGGCGTCGCGGATCTTGCCGAGCGCCACTGGATCATTGCCGGGGGTGGCGGCGATGGCGGCATTGGCGCAGCACAACGCCACGGCGGCGGCGAGCAATTTGATAGACAGCGAGCGGGACGGACGGTTCATGCGGCGGATCCTTCGGGTGTTGAGCGGAATCAACAGTATAGCCGCCCGCCAAACCGTCCGCTCAGCCGCTAACCAGTTTCACCCGGGTGATTTCCGATGGCGCGCCGAAGCGTTTCGGCGGTCCCCAATAACCGGTGCCTCGGCTGGTGTAGACCCACAGGGTGCGCAATTTTCGCAAGCCCGCCACATAGGGCTGTTGCAGCGGCACGAACAGGTTCCATGGGAAAAACTGGCCGCCGTGGGTGTGGCCCGACAGTTGCAAATCGTAGCCGGCCTCGACCGCCTCGAAGGCTGTCCTCGGCTGGTGCGCCAGCAAGATGCGGGCATGTACGCCGGGCGGCGCGCCGGCCGCCGCCTGGTGCGGATCGCTGCGGTGGCTCGAGTCGAACAGGTGCGCGGTGAAATCGGCAACGCCGGCCAGCATCAGCAGCGCACCGTCGCGTTCGCGCAGCACGTGCTCGTTCATCAGCACGGTCAGGCCCAGACGGCGCAGCTCGTCGATCCAGGATTTCGCGCCCGAATAATATTCGTGGTTGCCGGTGACGAAAAACACGCCGTCGCGCGCGCGCAAACGCGCCAGCGGCGCGGTGTGCTCGGCCAGCTGGGCCACGCTGCCGTCGACCAGGTCGCCGGTGATGGCGATGGCGTCGCCTTGCAAGTCGTTGACACGGTCGACGACGGCGTCGAGAAAATTGCGCTTGATGGTCGGGCCGACGTGGATATCGGAGATCTGCACGATGGTGTAGCCGTGCAGCGCCGCCGGCAGGCCTGCGATCGGCACCTCGACCTCCACCACCCGCGCCAGCCGGCGCGCATTGAACAGCCCGGCCGCGGTCACGGCCAGCGCCAGCAGCGGCACGCCGATCGCGGACAGGCGGGTCGCCTCGACGCTGGCGGCGCCGGTCAGCAGGAGGATCAGCAGCAGGATGTCGCGGGCGAAGGTCAGCACCAGCAGCGAGGAGAACAAGCCCATCGACAGCAGCGAAGCCCAGGTCAGCGCGGCGGTCCAGTGGGCGCGGCGCAGGCTCGAGGCGATCAGTCCGGTCGGCACCAGGACCGACGATGCCGCCAGCAGGGCGACGCCGACGGCCAAACCGGCGCCGCCGAGCGCCATCGGCGGCAGCAAGCGAAATCCCAGATAAACGTGCAACAGAGCAGCCAGCGCCACCAGTTTGAAAAAAGCGCTACGGGGCATCGATGAGTCCGGATGAAATTAGTGGAATGAGGCTGCTAGATGGGGCGCTTCGGCGTGTCTGCAAGGCGCGCCTGCAGGATAGATGGGCGGGCAAAAAATGCCGGCGCCCACGATTGTTACACATCGGCTCGATATGTAAGATTCTGTATTAATAATAGCGATCGATTTTGCAATCGCTATAGTGAGTACATGCCCAGCGTTTATCGATCATTCCGATCCAGCTTGGGGCAAAAGGAAAATCGCCATGTTGAACAAATCGATGTTGAAAAAAACATACGTTGGCGCGGTGCTCCTGGCCGCAACGGCCGTCTCGACGACGGCAATGGCCCAGGATCGCGGCTTCAATACAGTGGCCGGCGCCGCCATCGGCGCTGCGATCGGTAACTCCACGCACGACCGCAATGGCGCCCTGATCGGCGGCGTGCTGGGCGCGGCGGTGGGCAGTTCGATCCCGACCAACGACCGTTATTATGACCGCGGTTACAGCAACAACGGTTATTACGCCAACAGCGGCGGCTACGTCGACACCCGCAGCTCGTACTACGACAACCGCTCGAGCTACTACCAGCCGGCCCCGGTGTATGTCGAGCCGCGTCCGGTCTACTACGCACCCGCGCCAACGTATTACTACAGCCAGCCATCGGCGGTGGTGTATGTCGGCGGCGGACGCGGTTATTACGGCGGCCGCGGCGGCTACGGCCATGGCGGTCACGGCGGTCATCACCGTTGATTCGATCGTCAGCTTTAAGCGTCAGCTTTAAAAATCAGCCGCCCGCATTTTGGGGCGGCTTTTTTTATGCCTGCGGCAGATAGGGCGTGATGCGCGCAAGGGCGTTGGCGACGTAGGCGTCCTTTTCCCCCACAGGGGCGACATAGTGAAGCGCCGCCGCGGCGGCGTCGATGCCTTCGCTCCTGGCGATCAGCCAGGCGCCCAGGTAGGCCGATCCCAGGCAGCCGCCGGCAGTGGCCACATTACCTTCGGCGTACAAGGGCTGATCCAGCACCGTCACGCCGGCCTCCTGCACCCACGGTTTGGTGAGCAGATCGGTGCATGCCGGCACGCTGCCGAGCAGACCGAGTTTGGCCAGGATCAGGGTGCCCGAGCACTGGGCGCCGATCAACTGGCGCGTCGGATCGAGCTGCAGGCGCGCCATCAGCGCGGGATCGGCCACCACCTGGCGGGTGCCCATGCCGCTGCCGACGATCACCGCGTCGGCCTCGCGCGCCTCTTCCAGCGTCGATTGCGCCCGCACCGTGACGCCGTTCATCGACGTCACCTCTGCTTCCGGGCAGCAGATCGACACGCGCCAGCCGGGCCGGCGGATGCGGTTCAGGACGCCGAGGGCGATGAAGGAATCGAGTTCGTTAAAACCCTGAAAGGTGAGGATGGCGATTTTCATGGCTAAATAATAACACGGTTGTGTGCGGCTTTTTCGCCGCCCCCGGCTAAGCGGCTGCGAACCTCTCACTCCTTAACGCGTCAGGAAAAGCGGCATGCTCGAAACCGGGACCATCGTCACACTAGCATCGCACAGCTACCGGCTCGACGCGCCGCTGGCCGGCTCGGCCTACGGCCTGATCTGGCGCGCCGAGGTGTTGCCGGGCGGGCCACAGGTGGCGCTCAAGTTCGTCAACCGGGCGCAGATGGACAAGGCGCAACCAGGCCAGCGCGGGCGCTGGATCGACGGCGCCGTCCAGGAAGCCGAGTTCCTGAGGCAACTGGCGCCGTGGGACGCGCGCCATATCGTGCGCCTGTTCGATAGCGGCAGCCACGCCGGCCTGCCGGTGCTGGCGCTGGAACTGCTCGAAGGCGACCTGGGAAGCTGGGTCGCGCGGCGCCGCGCGGCCGGCCAGGCGCCTGACGTGGTGCGTGCGCTCGACTGGGTCGGCCAGGTCAATCAGGCGCTGGCCAAGGTGCACCAGTACGGCCGCCGCCACCTCGATGTGAAGCCGTCGAACCTGCTGCTGGCCGGCGGCGGCGCGCTGGTCAAGCTGGCCGACTTCGGCACCAGCCGCGCTCTGGCCGACGGCGCCCCCCACGTGTTCGCGGGCACGCCCAACTGGCAGGCGCCAGAGCAGGTGTTCGGCCGCGGCGGCGTGGCGTCGGCGGACGGCGCTAATTACGTGACCTGCGCCGCCACCGATTATTTCGCCCTCGGCGCCCTGTTCTACTACCTCGTCAGCGGCGGCATCGCCCTGCGCTTTTGCCAGGACGCCGCGCAAGCCTGGCGCGAGGGGCAGCCGGGCGCCAGCCGGGGCGGCGCCCAGCTGCCGTTCTCGCCCATCCTCGGCGAGGAGGAGGCGGCGCTGTTCCTGCAGCGTTGCGAGGACGGATTGCAGCAGCGGTCGAACCCACCGGCCGGCGCGCGCAGCGCCTTGATTTTGCTGCGCACCCTGCTCGCGCCCGACCCGGCCGAGCGGCCGCCGCACGCGCTGGCGATCAGCCGCATGCTGGCGCAGGTGGCAGTGCCGGTGCCCGATAGTGGTGCTGCCCGGCCGTACGCCCCCCGGGCGGCGGCCAGCGCGGCATGAGGCGCCCGACCCTGCGCGGCGTGACGGCGGCGCTGCTGGCGCTATTGTGCCTGCTGCAGCTGCTGGCGCTGGCGCGCAGCCCTTCACTGGCCTCGCCCGAGAGCATCGCCATCACCCTGGCGCCGGGCCAGAACTTGACGCTGGGCGAGCGCGAACTGGCCGCGCCCCAGGCCGACCGCGCCCACCTGGCCTTGCGCGTCGACGCCGGCGGGC
>JAQGNM010000157.1 GCA_028291845.1 Massilia sp.
GGTGCACACGTGGAAGGTGATCCGGCTGGCCGGGCGGGCGGCAAACGCCGCGAGAATCGCCGCGCGCCCGCGAATGGCCTGGTCGGGCGCGGCCGGCCGGTACAGCGCGGCGTCCTCGGTGAACAGCCCGGCCAGCGCGGCGAAATTGCGCTCGTCGTTGTAGTAGCCGTAGGCCGCCACCAGCCGCGCACAGGCGCGCTCGATCAGAAATCGTTGCTGGTCGCCGAGCGCGCTTGCGTCGATTGTCATCGCCTGTTTCTCCTTTGATTTACGCGGCAGGGGCAATGTCGGCGTCCGCCAGCCCCAGCAACTGGTGCATGCGCACGTCGTCGGCCAGCAGCGCCGCGCTGGCGCCCTGGTGGACGATCCGGCCCCGTTCCAGCACCACCACCCGGTCGGTCACTTCCAGCGCCATCTGGGCGTGCTGTTCCACCAGGATCAGGGTCAGGCCGCCCGCTTTCAGGGCCTTGATGGCGTCGAGCAGCACGTCCATGATGACGGGAGAGAGACCCTCGAGCGGCTCGTCGAGCAGCAGCACGCTGGGGTTGCCCACCAGCGCCCGGCCCATCGCCAGCATTTGCTGCTCGCCGCCCGACAGCTGGTTGCCGAAATTGGTCCTGCGCTCGAGCAGGCGGGGAAACAGCTGGTACACGGCGGCCAAGTCCCAGCGGCCCGGGCGCAGCGCAACCCGCAGGTTCTGCTCGACCGTCAGCGAGGCGAAAATCTCGCGCTCCTGCGGCACATAACCGAGGCCGCGCGCGTTGCGCTGGTGCGGCGCCAGCGCCCCCAGGTCGGCGCCGTCGAGCCGCAGCGAACCGGCCGACACCCGCGTCAAACCCATCAGGGTGGCCAGCAAGGTGCTCTTGCCGACCCCGTTGCGGCCCAGCAGCGCCAGCGCTTCGCCCCTGGCCAGCGCCAGCGACAGGCCGTCGATCACCACCGCATCGCGGTAGCCCGCGCGCAGGTCTTCGATTACCAGCAGATCAGCCATGATGGCGCCTTCCCAGATATACGTTGCGAACCCGTTCGTCGGCGCGCACCTGCGCCGTGGTCCCTTCGGTCAACACGGCGCCCTCGACCAGCACGGTGATATGGCTGGCAAAGCGAAACACCAGGTTCATGTCATGTTCGATGAGGACGATGGCGATGTCTTGCGGCAGCCGTTCGAGCAGATCGATGATGATGCCGCTCTCGCCGTTGGGGATGCCGGCCGCCGGTTCGTCCAGCAGCAGCAGGCGCGGTTTCAGGGCCAGGGCGATGGCCATTTCGATCAGGCGGCGCTGGCCGTAGGCCAGGTCGGCGACCCGGCGCGGCGCCAGCGCCAGGATGCCCAGCTGGTCCATCAGGAGCGCCACTTCCTCCGTCACCGCGCGGTCGGCGCCGCTGCGGCCCCACGGGCGCCAGCTGGCGCCGAGGCGCTGGGCCACCGGGATGGCGATGTTTTCCGCCACCGTCAGGTCGTTGAACAGGGTATTGAGCTGAAAGGTGCGGGCCATGCCGCCGGCCACCCGTTGCTGCGGCGAGCTGCGGGTGACTTCCCTGCCGTTCAACAGGATCGCGCCATCGGTCGGCGCCAGCATGCCGGTCACCAGGTTGACGAAGGTGGTCTTGCCGGCGCCGTTCGGGCCGATCAGGGCGTGGCGGGCGCCCTGGGCGATGCGCAGGTCGACATCGCGGGTGACGGCGATGGCGCCGAAGCGCATGCTCAGCTTGCGCGTCTCGAGCGCATATGGCGTGGTGGTGGTGGTGGTGGTGGTCGTGGTGGTAGCGGCGCCGCTCATTGCTGTCGTCCCCCACGCAGGCGCGCCCACGCGGTCTGGCCCAGCTGCAGCACCCCGCCCGGCGCGAAGCGCACCAGCAGGATCAGCGCCAGGCCGACGAAAAACATCCAGTGAAACGGGTTGACGGCAGCGGCGCGGTCGAGCAGCAGCATATACAAGGGGATGCCGATGAAAGCGCCGTACAGCCGGCCGACGCCGCCGACGATCAGCATGATGAGGATATTGCCGGACAATTGAAACGTCAGCAGGTCCAGGCCCACCGTCTTGGTGATCTGCGCGCTCAAGGCGCCGGCGATGCCGGCGATCGCCGCCGCCAGGGTGTAGGCCGCCACCAGGCGCAGGTGCACCGAGACGCCGACCAGTTCCATGCGCCGGCTGTTTTCGCGGATGCCGCGCAGCGACAGGCCGAACGGTGAATTGGTGACCATGCGGATGGCGACGAACACGGCGAACAGCGCGCCGAGCGCGTACAGGTAGGCGACTTTGCCGTACAGGTCAAAGGCGAACAGGCCGAACAGGGGCGTTGCGCTCATGCCGGACAGGCCGTCGGCGCCGCCGGTGACGCTGGTCCAGGTGTTGGCCACTTCATGCAGCAGCACGGTGATCACCATGGTCAGCATCAACAGCGCCAGGCCGCGGGTGCGCAGCAGCAGCGCGCCCGACAGCGCTCCCACCAGCGCCGCCGCCAGCGCCGCCAGCGCCAGGCCGGACAAGGGCTCGGGCGAGACATGCAGCGAGTACCAAGCGGCGGTATACGCGCCGACGCCGAAAAAGGCAGCGTGGCCAAGGGTATTGATGCCGGCGAAACCAAGCGCCAGGTCGAGCGACAGGCCGAAAATCACCATCAGCAGAATCTGCGTGCCCAGCGACAGGTAGGTGTCGAACAGGAAGAAGGCAGCGAGCGCCGCCAGCCATGGCAGCACGTCCATCGCGGTGATGCGGTGGTAGGGCAAGGCGCTGGCAGGCAGCACGTACAGGAATTCGGATTTCACGCATTTCTCCCAAACAGGCCCTGTGGCCGCGCCAGCAGCATCACCAGGGTCACCATATAAATGACGATGCCGCCGCCTGACGGCAGGTAGTAGCGGCCAAAGGTATCGCACACGCCCAGCAGCAAGGCCGCCACCAGCGTGCCCTTGATGCTGCCCAGGCCACCGATCGAGACCACGATCAGCACCAGCACCAGGTATTGCAAGGCATAGAAAGGCTCGAGCGGGAACATCTCCGAACCGAGCGCGCCGCCCAGGCCCGCGAAGCCGCAGCCGATCGCGAACGTAAACGCGAACATGCGCTTGACGTTGATGCCGACGCAGGCGGCCATGCTGGCGTTATCGACCGCGGCGCGCAGCCGTGCGCCCGCTTCGGTGCGCTCGAGCGCCAGCCAGATGGCCAGCGCGCACACGGCGCTGACGGCGATCAAAAAGACCCGGTACAGGGGCAAGGCCACCGAGCCGGCCTGCACGCTGCCGCGCAGGCTGTCCGGCAGTGCGATGTTTTGCACCGAGGAGCCGAACAAGGCATTGGCGCTGGCGATCATCACGAAGGTCAGCCCCATGGTCATCAAAACCTGTCCCA
>JAQGNM010000217.1 GCA_028291845.1 Massilia sp.
GACAGCGGCAAGGCCAAGCTCGGCACCAAGCTGCAGGTCGCGTACTTCGACCAGATGCGCGCCCAGCTCAATGAAGAGGCGAGCCTGATGGAAACCATCGCGCCAGGCAGCGACTGGGTCGAGGTCAACGGCAACAAGAAGCACGTGATGAGCTATCTGAACGACTTCCTGTTCGCCCCCGAACGCGCCCGTTCGCCGGTGAAGTCCTTGTCGGGCGGCGAGCGCAACCGCCTGCTGCTGGCGCGCTTGTTCGCCAAGCCGGCCAACTGCCTGGTGCTCGACGAGCCCACCAACGACCTCGACATCGACACCCTCGAGTTGCTGGAGGAACTGCTGGAAGAGTACACCGGCACCGTGTTCCTGGTCAGCCACGACCGCACCTTCCTCGATAACGTGGTTACCCAGGTGATCGTCGCCGAAGGGGAAGGGCAGTGGCGAGAATTTGTCGGCGGCTACACGGACTGGGAGCGGGTCAAGTCGCAGACCCCGGCCGCCAAGCCGGTTACGGTGAAAGCCGCCCCGGTCGCTGCCGCCGCCGCGCCATCGGCGGCGCCGAAAAAGGTCAAGCTCAGCTACAAGGAGCAGCGCGAGCTGGAAGAGTTGCCGCTGTTGATCGCCAGCCTGGAAGACGAGCAAAGCGCCATCACCTTGCAGCTGAACGCGCCCGATTTTTACAAGACCAACCCGGCCGACGCCCGCCGTATCAACGAGCGCTTCGCGCAAATCGACGAGCTGTTGATGGAAGCGCTGGAAAAATGGGAAGTCATCGAGAAGCGTTCGAAGGGTGAATAAGTAAGTAAAACTAAGTCGCAACAAGCATCGGGGTCTGGCAATATGTTGCCAGACCCCATTTTTTTATCCGCCATGACCGATTCCACCGCCGCCGCCGTTCCCCTGTTTTCCAGACCTGCGCTCGCCCGCTGCCTGCCTTTCCTGATCTACATGGCCTTCATCGCCATCGCCGAACTGCTCACCTGGCTCGGCGTGACGCCAGCCGACCAGCGCTGGCTGTACGCCATCAAGATTGGCTGCGTGGTCGCCGCCCTCGCATACTTCTGGCGCGATTACGACGAGCTGTACAAGTGGGATCTGAAAGCCACGGCCCTGATCGGCGCCATCGCCGCCGGAATCGTCGTGCTGGTCCTGTGGCTGTCCCTCGGCGCCGGCTGGATGACGGTGGGCACGGCTGCCGGTTACGACCCATCCACCAACGGCCGCATCGACTGGGCCCTGGTCGCGGTGCGCATCGCCGGTGCCGCGCTGGTGGTACCCGTCATGGAAGAATTGTTCTGGCGCAGTTTTCTTTTGCGCTGGCTCGACAATAGCCGATTCAGGCAAGTCGACCCCGGCGCCGTCTCCCTGAAAGCCATCGCCATCAGCTCGGTGCTGTTCGGTGTCGAGCACAATCTGTGGCTGGCCGGTATCGTCGCCGGCCTTGCCTATGCCTTGCTGTACCGCTGGCACCGCTCCCTGTGGTCGCCGATTGCCGCGCACGCCGTCACCAATGGCTTGCTGGGCGGCTACGTTGTCATGACGGGCAGCTGGCAATACTGGTAACGCCGGCCCGCAGCACGATTGAGTCGTGCGGAGCGTCTTCCGCGGCGCCGCATTACAATGATGCTTTTGCAATGTTTTGCATATCCACAGCACTTAATTTGAGCGTACATACATGAACATTCTCGTCACCGGCGGCATGGGCTACATCGGTTCCCACACTTGCGTCGAATTATTGAATGCCGGTCATTCGGTGGTCATCCTCGACAATCTGTGCAACAGCGATCCTGCGGTGCAACAGAGGATCGAACGTATCGCCGGCAAGCCGACCGCCTTCGTCAACGCCGACATCCGCGACCGCGCCGCCGTCGAAGCGGCTTTTGCAGCACACAAGATCGATGCCGTGATTCATTTTGCGGGGTTGAAAGCGGTCGGCGAATCGGTCGAACAGCCGCTGCGCTACTACGACAACAACGTTTCCGGCTCGGTCATCCTGTTCGAGACCATGCAAAAATTCGGCGTCGAAACGCTGGTGTTCAGTTCGTCGGCGACGGTGTACGGCGACCCGGCCTCGGTGCCGATCACCGAGGATTTCCCCTTGTCGGCCACCAATGCGTATGGCCGCAGCAAGCTGATGATCGAGGAAATCCTGCGCGACCTGGCGCGCGCGGCGCCGTCCTGGCGCATTGCGCTGCTGCGTTACTTCAATCCTGTCGGCGCCCACGAGAGCGGCCTGATCGGCGAAACGCCGAACGGCATCCCCAACAACCTGGTGCCTTACATCGCCCAGGTCGCCAACGGCCAGCGCGAGCAATTGTCGGTGTACGGCAACGATTACCCGACACCCGACGGTACCGGCATGCGCGACTACATCCACGTGGTCGACCTCGCCATCGGCCATGTCAAGACGCTCGACAAGCTGGCGACAGGCCCTGGTGTGCTCACCTACAATCTGGGTACCGGCCACGGCGCCAGCGTGCTGGAAATGATCAAGGCCTTCGAACAGGCAAGCGGCAAGCCGATTCCCTACCGCATCGTGCCGCGCCGTCCGGGCGACATCGCCAAGTGCTTTGCCGATCCGGGCCGCGCCCGTGACGAACTGGGCTGGACTGCCAAGCGCGACATCGCGCAAATGTGCGCCGATTCCTGGCGTTATCAAACCACCGAAAAATAAATACAACAGACCGACTCTATATATATATACAAGGAGCAACATGAAAGCCATGATCCTGGCCGCAGGCAAGGGAACGCGCGTGCGTCCCCTGACGTACGATTTACCGAAGCCGATGATTCCCTTGCTGGGCAAGCCGGTGATGGCCTACCTGGTCGAGCACCTGGCCAAGTACGGCGTGACCGAGATTATGGTCAATGTCAGTTACCTGCACGAGAAAATCGAAGAGTATTTCGGCGAAGGCGACCAGTTCGGCGTGCAGATCGGCTATTCCTTCGAAGGCTACACCAAGGACGACGGCGAAGTGGTGCCGATGCCGATCGGCTCGGCCGGCGGCATGAAGAAGATCCAGGAGTTCGGCGGCTTTTTCGACCAGACCACCATCGTCCTGTGCGGCGACGCCCTGATCGACCTCGACCTCAAATCGGCGCTGTTCGAGCACAAGCGAAAAGGCGCGATGGCGTCGGTGGTCACCCGCGAAGTGCCGTGGGACAAGGTGTCGAGTTACGGGGTGGTGGTGGCCGACGCCGACGGGCGCATCACCGAGTTCCAGGAAAAGCCGGCCCAGGAAGAGGCCAAATCGAACTTCATCAGCACCGGCATCTACATCATCGAACCGGAAGTGCTCGACCTGATTCCATCGGGCGTCAGCTTCGACATCGGCGCCGACCTGTTTCCGCTGCTGGTCGAGCGCGGGCTGCCGTTCTATGCCCAGCGCCGGCCGTTCAACTGGCTCGACATCGGCAGCGTGTCCGATTACTGGGAAGTACTGCAAAACGTGCTGATGGGCGAAGTGGCGCACATGGACATGCCCGGCGTACGTGTCGAAGAGGGCCTGTGGGTAGGCTTGAACACCAGCATCGACTGGCAAGGCACCGTCATCGAGGGCCCGGTGTATATCGGCTCCGGCTGCAAGATCGAAGCGGGCGCCCGCATCGTCGGCCCCACCTGGATCGGCCACGGCAGCCACATCTGCAAGGATGCCGAGGTGGTGCGCAGCGTGTTGTTTGAGTATACTCGGGTATTACCTGAGGTTAGTCTTTTCGAAACCATCGTGTTCAAGGAATACAGCGTCGATCGGCATGGCGAAATGAAGCACGTGTCGGAATATTCGTCGGAGGAGTGGGTCAATGCCCGCGACCGCCGCAACAAGCGCCGCACGGAAGGCGACGAAACGTCCAACCAAAACTATACGAAAGAGCGTTCATGAAAATTTATCCGGTCATCCTTTCCGGCGGCGCCGGCACCCGGCTGTGGCCGCTGTCGCGCGCGGTGATGCCCAAGCAGTTGCTGCCGCTGGTATCGGACAAGACCATGTTGCAGGAAACCGCCTTGCGGGTAGCCGGCTGGCCCGGGCTGATGGCGCCTGTGGTTGTGTGCGGCAACGAGCACCGCTTCATGGTGGCCGAGCAGATGCGCGAAGCGGGCGTGTTGCCGCTCGGTATCCTGCTCGAGCCGGTCGGCCGCAACACCGCGCCGGCGGTGGCCGCCGCCGCCAATTATTTGCTGACGATCGATCCTGAAGCGGTGATGCTGGTATTGCCCGCCGATCACGTCATCACCGACCGCGCCGCCTTCGCCACGGCCGTCCAGCACGCCGCCGGCCTGGTCGGCCAGGGTTCGCTGGCCACCTTCGGCATCGTGCCCACCGGTGCCGAAACGGGCTACGGCTACATCCGCCGCGGCGAAGCCGTCGGCGCGGGCTTCTCCGTCGACCGTTTTGTCGAAAAACCGGACCGCGCCACCGCCGAATCGTTCCTGGCCGACGGCAGCTATTACTGGAACAGCGGCATGTTCCTGTTCCGCGCCAGCACCTACCTGGACGAACTGGCTGCCTTCAAGCCGGACATCGCCGGCGCCGCCGAAGCGGCCGTGCGCCTGGGTTACCGCGACCTCGATTTCTGCCGCCTCGACGAAGCATCGTTTTCGGCGTGCCCGTCGGATTCGATCGATTACGCCGTGATGGAACGTACCAGCCACGCCGTGGTTGTGCCTGCCGATATCGGCTGGAGCGACGTCGGTTCGTGGTCGGCGCTGTGGGAGGTGCAAACCCAGGATACCGACGGCAACGCCCTGCGCGGCGATATCTACCTCGATGGCGTCAGCAATTCGCTGATCCGCGCGGAAAGCCGCATCGTCGCCGCCATCGGCGTCAAGGACATCATCATCGTCGAGACCAACGACGCCGTGCTGGTGGTGCACAAGGATTCGGTCCAGCAAGTCAAGCAGGTGGTCGACCACCTGAAACAAAAGGCGCGCACTGAACACCTGCATCACACCAGGGTGTACCGGCCGTGGGGCCATTACGAGGGCATCGACGTCGGCGAGCGTTTCCAGGTCAAGCGCATCACCGTCAAGCCAGGCGAAAAGCTGTCGCTGCAGATGCACCATCACCGCGCCGAGCACTGGATCGTCGTGTCGGGCACGGCCCGCGTCACGTGCGGCGAGAAGGTCGAGTTGCTGTCCGAGAACGAGTCGACGTATATCCCGATCGGCACGACGCACCGTCTGGAGAATCCGGGCAAGCTGCCGCTGCACCTGATCGAAGTACAGTCCGGCAGCTATCTGGGCGAAGACGACATCGTCCGCTTCGAAGACATCTACCAGCGCGCCTGACCTTTTTTGCGTGCTTCCCTCGGCTGGCGTCGCTGTCATTGCATCAGCGACCCCAGCCGTTTTTCTTGCAGTCTACAGTGCGTGGTCCCCTATCCGGCGGGCATACAATGGGCCGTTCACACCCATTGGGGACTACCATGAAGACGATCATCGCAGCGGGTTGCATGGCATGCGCGTTGGCCGGTATCGGTGGCCAGGCCGTCGCGGGCACTGTCATCGGCGGCTCGGCCTTGCTCGACGCCGGCAAGGAAGCCCAGCTCGAACGCTGGCTTGGCGCCGGCCAGTTCAATCTCCAGAATGTGTATACGCGCCGCCCTGGCGACACGTCGCTCGACTTCCACGAGGGCGCGGACGGGAAGGGCGCGACGTTCACGCTGCTCGAAGTGACGAACCGGAGCGGCGCCACCTACCTGGTCGGCGGCTACAATCCCCAAAGCTGGTCGCTGGACGACGGCTGGCATGAAACCGACCGCGACTGGCA
>JAQGNM010000224.1 GCA_028291845.1 Massilia sp.
CGATCAGGTTGCCTGAATCGGCTGCCGGCAGGAAACTCGATCCCACCCAGGTGGCGCCGATGCCGATGGCGGCGACGAAGCTGAGCAAGGCCAGGATGCGCATGGTCAGGCGGTGGTGCAAGGCCCACTTCACCACGTTGCCGTAGCGGTCAGCCTGGTGGTCGAACCAATCGTTAAAGCGCGCCAGCACCTTGCCGATGCCTTTCTTTGGCGCCGTATGGTGATCCGGCGGGTCGCCCCAGTAGGCCGACAGCATCGGATCGAGCGTAAACGAAATACCCAGCGAGACGATCACCGAGCACGCCACCGTCAGCGCGAACGGGCGGAACCATTCACCGGACACGCCCGGCATGAAAGCCACCGGGATGAACACGGCGATGATCGAAAAGGTGGTGGCCGCCACCGCCAGGCCGATCTCGGCGGTGCCTTCCAGCGCCGCCTTGCGGCGGTCCGAACCCATCTGCATGTGCCGCACGATGTTTTCCCGCACCACGATGGCGTCGTCGATCAGCACGCCGATCGCCAGCGATAAACCCAGCAAGGTCATGAAGTTCAAGGTAAAGCCGCACAGCCAGACGGCGATGAAAGCGGCGATCACCGAAGTGGGCAAGGACATCGCGGTGATCAGGGTCGAACGCCAGGAATTGAGGAAGGCGTACACGACGAAGATGGTCAGCACGGCGCCCAGCACCAGCGACTCGATGACGTTATTCAAACTGCGCTGCGACTCGTCGCCGCCGTCGCGGGTGATCTCGATGCGGGTACCGGCCGGCAGTTCCTTTTCGATGTCCTTGACCATCTGCCGCACCTTGACGGCGATCGACACCGTCGAGGCGTCACGCGAACGGGCGATCTGGATGCCGACGTTGGATTTGCCGCTGCGGATCGACAGGCTGTCGATGTCGGCGAACCCATCGCGGATTTCCGCCACCTGGGCCAGGCGCACGATTTCCTCGCCGCGCCGTTTGACCACGATCTGCTGGAAATCCTCGGGCCGCTCGATGCGGCCGACCAGGCGGATGCTCTTCTCGTCGAGGTCGCCGCGTACCTTGCCCACCGGCGCATTGGTGTTCTGGTTGCGCAAGGCATTGGTGACGTCGCTGACCGATACATTGTATTCGCGCAGCTTTTCCGCGCGCAGCAGCACCGACAGTTCGCGTTTCAAGGCGCCGTTGACGGTGACGGTGGAGACGCCGTCGATGCCCCTGAAGCGGTCGGCCAGCTGGTCTTCGGCCAGGCGCGAAATTTCGGAGTGGCTTTGCGAGCTGGACGACAGCGCCAAGGTCATGATCGGCTGGGCCGACGGGTCGAGGCGCCGCAGGATCGGCTCGCGCATTTCCACCGGCATCTTGTAGCGCACCGCGGCAATCGCATTGCGGACGTCGTCGGACGCTTCGATCAGGTTGCGGCTGAAATTAAATTCCATCCAGATCTGCGCGCTGCCTTCGCTGGCCGTCGAGCTGACCTTGGTGACGCCGGTGATGCTCTGCATCGATTTTTCGAGGCGGTTGATGATTTCCCGCTCCACCGTGTCGGGCGAAGCGCCCGGATACGGCACCGTCACCACGATCAGCGGAATGTCGACGTCGGGACTCTGGTTGACGCGCAGCTTTTTCAAGGCCAGCAGGCCCAGGCACATCATCGCCAGGATCAGCACGATCGTCGGGATCGGCCGTTTGATACTGAAGTCGGAGAGGAACATATTATTTACCCTGGCCGGCGGCGGCGGCCGGCGCGGCGCTCGCCGGAATCACTTTGGCTGCCGGCACGGCCGGGGTGGCTGCGGCCAGTTTCGGCGCCGCCAGCTCGATCTGCTGGCCATCCTTCAAGGTCGAGTTCGGCGTACGCAGGATCATGTCGCCGGCGGCCAGGCCGTTTTTCACCTCGTAGTTGCCGGTGCGCGGATCGCGCACGCCGACGTCCAGGTTGACCTTGTTGATGGTCTTGTCCTTCAGGCGCCATACATATAGCTTGTCACCGGCCTTCACCACCGACGCCTCCGGCAGCATCAGCGCCGACTTGACGTCCGAATCGATGCGCCCTTCGCCGTACAGCCCGGACACTTTGGGCTGCACATTGTTAACAAAGCCAACCAGCACCTCGACCTGGCGCGTCACATCGTTGGCGGAGGGATCGATGCGTTTGACGACGCCCTGGAACTCTTGCTCGGCATAGCCGTTGACGCGGAAACTGACCGGCTGGCCGACTTTTACGGCGGATATCTTGTCGGCCGACACGCGGCCCTCGAAACGCATGCTGGTCGGATCGATCACTTTAAGTAATTCCTTGCCGATGGCGGCGGTGTCGCCGGCCGACACTTTACGCTCGCTGACGACGCCGTCGAAGGGCGCGCGCACCAGGGTGCGCTGCAGTTGCTGGCGGGCCTGGACGGCGCGGGCGCGGGCACCGGCCAGTTCGCTCTGGGCCGTGTTGCGGCGCATTTCGGCGTCGTCGAGCGCCTGCATCGACGTCATGCCCGAGGCGCGCAGGGTTTTCAGGCGCTCCAACTGGCGCTCTGCCTGTTGCAGCGACTGGGCGGCAGCGGTCGACGACGCCTCGGACGAGCCGAGGCTGTCGCGGATCGAGGTTTCATCGAGCTTGACCAGGATGTCGCCCTTTTTGACCGGATCGCCATTTTCTTTCAACACTTGCAACACCACCGCCGACACCTCGGCGCGCAGGTCGGCTCTTCGCTCCGGCTGCACCGAACCGGTGATGACCGGACCGGAGACCAGGGAATTGCTCGATACCCGGATGATGTCTTCCGGCGCAATCTGCAAGGTGACCGGCTTGGCATCGGCCTTGGATTCTTTGCCGCCTTTGCCGCAAGCGGCCAAAGCGGTGGCCATGGCAAGGACGAGCAGGGTGTGTCGCAGCATTGAAAATCTCCGGGTGTATAAATTTGGCAACATGAACGGTGTGGGCGCAAGCGACCGGCGTAACAGCAGCGTCGAAGTATCCGGTAGCCGACCCGGCCGGTCAATCAGCGTGTTTCGGAATGACGAAATGAGGGAACGAAATGCATATGGAGCCGATGAAATGCATACGGCCTGATTGAAACGCTTGCAACATCCGCCGGCCGCGGCAGCGGCGCAGGGTTAAAAATGCCGCGAAACAGCATTAGAAACAGCATTAATCGCCAGCGCCACCAGCATGCCGGTAACGATGCCGCCCCCAATTTCCACCAGGGTGTGGCCCATCCGCTCGCGCAGCGGCTTGACGCCCTCGCCGGCGCCGCCCAGGCGGTTGATGGCGGCGGCCTGGCGGCCGACGTGCTGGCGCAAACTGTTGGCGTCGATCATCACAATGAAACACAAGGTCACGGCCACGCCGAAGGCCGGATGATCGATGCCCTCGCGCAGGGCGATCAGGGTGGCCATCGCGGTCACCACCGAGCTATGGTTGCTCGGAAAGCCGCCATTCCCGACCAGGTCGAAGGCCAGGCGGCGCTGGCGCACGCTGGTAATGAGAAACTTGATGGGACCAACCACCAGCCAGGTGATGAAGGGGGTGACGAGATAAGAAATGTCCATCGAGAGTTCCACAAAAAATTACAGCGAAAGTACAGCGGTCAAGGGGCCGGGCGGAATTATCGCAGAAGGCGGCACCGCCGGCGACCTGCCGAGCCCCCATTCGGCACAGTTCGCGTTAAACTCCTTCCATTGTGGCGATTTAGCCAATAGTTGAGAAAGAGTCATGTATGCAACATTTTAGAATTTCCATTATTGTCACCGTGGCGCTGATGGCGCTGGCCGGCTGGTGGGGTTACGCGCACGGCGGCGCCGCCGGCCTGCTGCAAGCCCTGTGGATCACCGCCGTGCTCGGCGTGCTCGAGGTCTCGCTGTCGTTCGACAATGCGGTGGTCAACGCCACCGTCCTGCGCAACTGGAACGCGTTCTGGCAAAAACTGTTCCTGACGGTCGGTATCCTGGTCGCCGTGTTCGGCATGCGGCTGCTGTTCCCGCTGGTGATCGTCGCCGTCGCCACCGGCCTCGGCCTGGTTGACGTCTGGCACATGGCAATTAACACGCCCGATGAATATGCCCGCAACCTCACCTCGCACCATGCTGAAGTGTCGGCCTTCGGCGGCGCCTTCCTGATGCTGGTGTTCCTGAACTTCCTGTTCGACGAAGAAAAAGAGTTGCACTGGCTCGGCTGGCTGGAAGAAAAAGTCGGCCAGTACGGCACCGAAGGCCTGGCCATCCTGCTGACCATGGGCGCGGTGTTTTTCGGCATGACCCTGGTGCCGGAGGCGCGAAAACTGGCCGTGCTGACCGCCGGCGTGGTGGGCGTGCTGGTGTACGTCGGCGTCGATTGGATCAGCGGCTTGCTGGAAAGCGAAGAAACCAACGACCCGGCGGTCGGCAAACTGATTTCGCAAGGCAGCATCGGCGGCTTTCTCTACCTTGAAGTGCTGGACGCTTCGTTCAGCTTCGATGGCGTGATCGGCGCCTTTGCCATTACCAACGACGTCGTCATCATCATGCTGGGCCTGGCAATCGGCGCCATGTTCGTGCGTTCGCTGACGGTGTACCTGGTGCACAAGGGCACGCTCGATGAATTCGTGTTCCTCGAGCACGGCGCCCACTACGCCATCGGCATCCTGGCGCTGATCATGTTCGCCAGCATCGGCTACGAGATTCCGGAATGGTTTACCGGGCTGTCGGGAGTCGCCTTTATTGGCGTTTCCCTGTGGTCGTCGATTCGTTATCGCAAGAGCGCAGAGGCGCTGGTCTAGTCGACCGACCTGTAGCGCGCTTCGATGGCGCCGATGGTGCCGTTGGCCATCAACTTCTCGAGCGCGCGGTCGAGTTCGCGCTGGCTCAGCTGCGAGCGCAACGACAGCGCGCAACGGGTGTGATGGGTGGCCACCACCAGCGGCGGGTGCAGCGGGACCTTGACGGCACCCCGGCGCTGGCGGTAGTCGAACCAGTGTTGTAAGGCCGACACGTGATGCAGGCGGCCGGCGGCCAGCTTGGCCATATTCAGGTCGACGCTGGGCCCATCGGCGCGCACGAAGGCGGCGCCCAGCTCTCCTTCCAGATGCGGATAGCTGTAACCGAACACCGTGCCGATCGGCTGGCTGGCCAGGGCGCCGACCACCGGCGGGCGCACCGCGCCACGGTCGGTGAGCACCACTTCGACCTGGGTCATGAAGGGCTGGCTCCAGGAAAACTGACCGGGCAGCCAGGCCGGCATGTAACCGCACAGCACATCGGCCTCGCCGCTCTCCAGGGCCAAGGTGATGCGTTTGCGCGGCAGCGCCAGAAAGCGCACCTTCCTGCCCAGTGCCGCGCCCAGCGCGTCGCCGACATCCTTGTGGACGCCATCGACCAGGCGATGATGCTCGAAGCGCGACATCGGCATGTCTGTTGCGGTATCGACCAACACCACCAGTTCCGTGGACGCCGGCGCGGCCGGCACCGCCATCGCCGTGCCGGCCGCGAGGGACAGGGCTGCGGCGGCGGCAACAAGAGCGGCGGGAAAGTGAAATAGCATGAACAGCGACAGTGGCAGAAAACGAAAAAAGCGAAAAAAGCGGATGGAATGCGTTTCGGCGGCAAACTAACACCGCGAACAAAACATAGTCTGCCAGAAATGGTTAAACCTAACGGTAACCAATTGTAGAACTTGTGTTATCGCAACACAAGACCGCAGCTTCAGGCGCGACCAAGCGACGCCGCCAGGGCGCTGCGCCACATGCTCCGGGTGCTGCTGCTCACTTTTGATCGGGCTGCTCCAGGCCAGGCTGCGCGGCCTGGCTGGTTTGCTGGGTCAGCAATCTACCCAGCACTTCGCGCGTCATGTGCTCTGACGCCACCCGCTGATGGGCTTCCGCGGCGCGCTGGGCGACCGCTTCGCCGGACGCCGCCAGGGCGCGCCGCTCGGCGGCCAGGCGCGAGGTTTCCAGGTCGACCAACTGCTGCTTCGATTCGGCCATCGCCTGGGTGGTCAGGGCCACCTTTCTCTGCAAGACAGCGTGGGCCTGGGCGCTTTCGAGCAGCAGGCGCTGGGCCGCCACCTTGTCGGCCATCGCTTCGCTGGCCGCTTCCTCGGCCGCCTGCACCTCGCGCGCCAGCGCCAGTTTTTCCTGTTCCGCGGCCGCGCGCGCGGCGCTCGCCACGGCAGTGGCTTCCTCGGCGGCCACGCGGGCGGCAATCGCCGCGTTTTCCTGCTCCTTCGCCAAGCTGGCGTCGCGCTCGGCGCCCAGCAGCTGGGCCGCCAGCGCCAACGCGGCGCGCTCCTGCGCCGCCGCCTCGTTGGCGGCTTGCAATTCCTGCTCGGCCAGCGCCGCTTTGTCCTGTTCGACACGGGCGCGCCCGGCCTGCACCTCGACCAACTCCGCGGCTGCTTTGAGTTGCGCGGCGACGGCGTCGTGCGCGCTTTGTTGATGCGCCGCTTCCAGCTCGGCCTGAGCGGCCAGCTCACGCGCGGTCTCGTTGGCGGCCAGCTGTGCATCCCTCGCACGCTGCTCGGCATCGGTTTTTTGACGCAGCAATTCGGCCTGCGCCTGCTGCGCCAGTGCGCGCGCATCGGCGGCGGCCGTCAAGGCTTGTTCGGCGGCGATTTTTTCCTGCAGCGCCGCCAGCGCGCGCTGTTCGGCCTCCAGCCGGGCTTCTTCGGCCAGCGCCAGTTCCTGCGCCTGGGCAGCCGCCTTGGTGGCGCTGTCATGGGCGGCGGCGGCAGCGGCGGCCTGGGCGGCAATGGCGTCGCGCTCGGCTTGCGCGGCTTCATTGGCTTGCGCCTGCAAGCTGGCGGCCTGCTCGTGCAAAGCCTTTTTTTCCAGCGCCAGCGCACGCGCGTCCTCTTCGCGCTGTTGCTTGGCGGCGGCGGCGGCGGCGGCCAGGCGGTCGGCCTCGGCGCGCTGGCGGGCGGCGTCGGCCGCGGCGGTTTCTGCGACGATGCGCGCCTGCACTTCGATGCCGGCTTCCTCCTCGGCCAGCGCGCGCCCCAGCGCCACTTCACGCAGCTTGCGGTCCACTTCGATGCGCGCCTCGGTGGCGCTCATGATGCGCGCTTCGGCTTCGCGGCGCGCTTCCAGAGCCGCTGCCGCTTTTTGTTCGAGGCGCTCGCGGTGCACAGCGGCATCGCGCAACTCTTTTTCGGTCTGCAAGCGCAAATGAATCGACTTGGCCGCCATCCGTTCGGACTCGGCCTGCGCCAGCGCGATCGCCTCGCGCTCCTGCTCGACGTGGGCCAGCGCGCGTGCTTCTTCCAGTGCCCTCGCCTCTGCCATGGCGCGCGCGAACGCCGACGCCAGCGCCACCTGGTCGGCCTTTTCACGCTGCACCGTCAATTCGAGCGCTTCGGCCTCGGCTTCGGCCAGCAACTCGGCGGTCTGGCGCGCCCCCTTGGCCTGCCGTTCGCGCTCACGTGCCAGGATCGCCATGCGGGCGTCGGCGGTGGCGATGTGCAGCACTTCTTCCTTGGCGGCGTGGACGGCCGCCACCCGCTCGACCGCATGCAGCCTGGCCTGCTCGGTGTGCTGTTCGAGGTCCTGCGCGGCCTTTTCAGCTTCCAATGCCATCGCCGCGTCGGCCTCGATCTGCTCGGCGGCGCGCCGTCTCGCTTCTTCTTCCAGGCGGGCGCGCGCTTCGGCGGCCAGCTTGATGCGGGTATCGGCTTCGACGCGGGCGCGCAATTCGGCGGTTTCCTGACGCACCGCTTCAAGCCGGTCGGCGCTGGCCTTGGCGGCGGCGCGCAAAGTTTCCAGGCGATCGCGGTTGGCTTCGATGGCCTCCTCGGACGCCTGCGCATGGTCGAGCGCGGCGGCGGCAGCGGCCGCATCCATGGCGGCGCGCTCCTCGGCCAGCGAGCGCGCGCGTGCCTCGGCATGGGCCCGACTCTCGGCGGCGCACGAGGCCTTCGCTTCCGCCTCGACGCGGGCGATGCCCTCGTGGATGGCGCGCATTTCAAATTGGGCGCGCTCGGCGGCGGCGGCGGCATCGACCGCTGGAGCAGTGGCAGTAGTGGCAACAGCCGCGGCAGCCGGCACGGCCGCACGCACCGGTGCGCCGGCCGGCAGGTCGATGCTCAGATTGGTGTCGTCGTGGGGCTGCAGCGGTTCCATGGTCGTTCTCGCAAGCTCGTCTATATTAGTGTGCGTCTGCCAATGCAGAAAACATACACCATTATCTCGCGAACTGTCGCGCCGGCTTGACCCGAGCATGCGGGGGAAATCGGCTCAGTTCGCCGCTTAGGAAGGCCTGGCAAAGCCGCTCCATGAGCGTCCAACTCAGTGAC
>JAQGNM010000267.1 GCA_028291845.1 Massilia sp.
GTCGGCGCGGCGGCGCCGTTGCTGTTGCCGGCTGCCTTGCCTTTGCCGTTCTTGCCGGAGGGTTTGACGGCCTCGGCCGCCACGTCATTGGTCCAGTAGCTGCGTTTGCCCTTCGCGGCCGGATTGATGACGCCGGCAATATGGCCGGAAGCGCCCATCACATAGCGGTTTTTCGACGGCTTGCCCGGATTGAGCAAGCGGATCGATTTGAAGGCGGCGTCCGGCGGCACGATGTGGTCTTCCTTCGAGCCGTAGACGAAAGCGGGGGCGTCGATGGCGCCCAGGTCGACCGCCGCGCCGGCTACCTGCAAGGCGCCCGGGATGCGCAACTTGTTTTCCAGGTACATATTGCGCAGGTAATAGCAGAACATCGGGCCGGGCAAATTGGTGCTGTCCGAGTTCCAGTACAGCAAATCGAATGGCGGCGGCTCCTTGCCCTTCAAATAATTCGACTGCACGTAATTCCACACCAGGTCGTTCGGCCGCAGGGATGAAAAGGTGGTGGCCAGGTCGCGTCCCGGCATCAGGCCGCCCTTGGCCAGCGCCCGTTCGCGCTGGGCCACCTGGCGCTCGTCGATGAAGACGTCGAGCACGCCGGTGTCTTCATAGTCGAGCAAGGTGGTCAGCAGGGTCAGGCTGGCGGCCGGCTGTTCGCCGCGCGCCGCCAGTACCGCCAGCGCGCTGGCGATGATGGTGCCGCCCACGCAAAACCCGAAACAATTGATCTTCTCGCTGCCGCTAATGTCCTGCGCCACTTTCAAGGCTTCGATGACGCCACGTTCGACGTAATCGTCCCAGGTGATGCTGCCCAGCTCCGCGTTCGGATTGCGCCACGACACCAAAAACACCGTATTGCCCTGCTCTACCGCGTAACGCACCACCGAGTTGTCCGGCTGCAAATCGAGAATATAAAACTTGTTGATGCAAGGCGGCACCATCAACAGCGGCACTTTTCTCACCTCGGCGGTGGCCGGGCTGTACTGGATCAACTGGAACAGGGGATTTTCGTACACCACCTGGCCAGGCGTGGTGGCGACGTTGCGGCCTACTTCAAAGGCGGATTCGTCCGACAGCGAGATGCGCCCTTTTTGCATGTCGGCCAGCATGTTCTTCAAACCCTTGGTCAGGCTCTCGCCCTTGGTGTCGATCAGCTTTTGCTGCGCCTCGGGGTTGGTGGCCAGAAAATTGGCCGGCGACAGGGCATCGACCATCTGCTGCACGGCAAAGCGGATTTTCTGCTGCTCGCGCGGCGCCGCGGTGACGGCATCGGCCATGGCGGTCAGAAACTCGGCATTCAACAGATATGACGCGGCCGAAAAGGCGGCCAGCGGATTGGCGCTCCACTCGGGGGCGGCAAAGCGGCGGTCCTTCAGTTCGGGCGTTTTCATACTGACCATGTCGTGCCATAACTGCGCCGCCTTTTGCATGTAGCTCGCACGCAAGCCTTCCAGGGTGGCAGGATCGATCTGGGCGGAAACCTCAGCCAGGGCGCCGCCCAGCGGCAGCGCTTGCATGGGAGGAGTCAGATCGGTCATCCATTTTTGCCACACGGCGGGATCGGCGAACTGCGCCATCCAGTTGCTGGCGACGACTTGTGGATCGGATTGGTTCATAGTGGAGTCCATTGGTTACAATTGCGGTTTGTGCCAAAGGGTAAGCAAAATGTGGATCGTCGCCCTCGCCTGGATTTACGTGGTCGGACTGATGGCGCTCACCGAACCGTCGGTGGTGGCGGGCATCATGACCTTTCTGGCATATTGTCTACTGCCGTTAAGTATACTTTTTTATATCACTGGTTCGAAACGGCGGCAAGCGCGAAAGAATCGTGCGGCCCCAGCACCGGCCGATTCAACCGCGCCGCATGATTCAGCCGCGCCCGACTAATCGAGCCAGATCATGCTGGCCAGGCGGCCGGTGACGCCGTCACGCCGGTACGAATAAAAGCGGCTGGCATCGCTGGCGGTGCAATATTCGCCGCCCGCCACATCGTCGACGCCAGCTTGCGCCAGCAGCAAGCGCGCCAAGGCATTCATATCCGCAAGATACTTACCGGGCCGGCCTTCGTACGGAACAAACGCCGCCGCCACCGCGTCGGGTTCGACAGCGCCCGCCATGAATCGTTCGAATACATCCGCGCCGACTTCAAATTGCCGCTTGCCGATGGCCGGTCCCAGCCAGGCCGTGATATCGGCCGCGCCGGCCGCGCGCATGGCGCGCAGCGTTTCTGCCAGCACACCGTCGGCCAGCCCGCGCCAGCCGGCGTGCGCGGCGCCCACCACCCTGCCCGCCACGTCGGCAAACAGCACCGGGAGGCAATCGGCGGTCATCACGGCGCACACCACTTTTGATGCCGTCGCTATGCTGGCGTCGGCGACCCGCACCGGTTGATCGGGCCCGACGCTGGCGGCGTCGACCACCGCCACGCCATGCACCTGGGATATCCAGGCCGGCGTCCGCGGCAGGCAGGCCGCCAGCAGTTCGCGGTTGGCGCGCACGTGCGCCGGGTCGTCGCCCACGTGCATGCCCAGATTGAGTCCGCCGCCGCCGGCGCCGTCGTCATACGGCCCGGTGCTGACGCCGCCACGGCGGGTGGTGGCCAGCGCCTTGATATTGCCTGGCAGACGCGGCCAGTGCGGCCGGATCAATTCCGCCATCAAGCCGCTTCCGGCTCGGCAATGCCGGCACTGGCAATCAGCCCGGCAAAATCATCGGCCAGCGGCACGATCCATTCGAGCTCCTCGCCGGTGGCCGGGTGCACCAGGCCGAGCCGGCGCGCCTGCAGGGCCTGGCGGCCGAATACCGGGGTCAGGTGGCGCTTGCCGTAGACGGCGTCGCCGACCAGCGCGAAGCCGATCGATTCCATGTGCACGCGGATCTGGTGGGTGCGGCCCGTTTCGAGCTGGCACTGCACCAGACTGACCGGGCGGCGGTCCAGCAAGCCGCTGTCGAGCCGTTGAAAATGGGTGATCGCCGGCTTCGCCGAAAAATTGTTCGACACCGCCATCTTGACCCGGTCTTTCGGGTGGCGCGCGATCGGCGCATCGATGGTGCCGCCCAGTTGCGGCGTGCCCCATACGAGCGCAAAATATTCGCGCTTGACGCTTCTTGCCTGCAACTGGCGCACCAGGTCGGTCTGGGCAGCCAGGGTCTTGCCGACCACCATCAGGCCGCTGGTGTCCTTGTCGAGGCGGTGGACGATGCCGGCGCGCGGCACGTTGGCCAGTTGCGGGGCGTGATGCAGCAGGCCGTTGAGCAAGGTGCCGGACCAGTTGCCGGCGCCCGGGTGCACGACCAGGCCGGCCGGCTTGTTGATTACCATGATGTGTTCGTCTTCGAAGACGATATCGAGGGGCATTTGTTCCGCCGTGTAGGCGGTGTCCTCGGGGGCGCTTTGCGGATGCACCACCACGGTTTCGTCGCCGTAGGCGGTGTCCTTGCCGCGCGCGGCCTTGCCGTCGACCAGCACGTGGCCGCCGTCGAACCAGGTTTGCAGGCGGCTGCGGGAAAATTGCGGCACGTGGCCGGCAATCACCTTGTCGAGGCGCTGGCCGCAGGACTCGGGGGTGAGCTGCAAGGTAATCGGATCGAGCTTGGCGGCATCGCCAAAATCACTGACGATCTCATCGTCGAACTCGGCATCGGCGAGGTCCACCGGTGTATCCAATTGTAAATCCGCCAGTTTCGGCGTCGAAGTTAAAGTCACATCAGTCCCATCGGCTATAATCAGCCTTTCGTTGAATCTCGGTATAAGTCTTGCAAATGCGTATGCAAAAAAAATTATCTGTATTGCTTGTGTCGTGTGTCCTGTTCGGTCTGTCGGGCTGCAGCTTGTTTCCTGACAAGGCCGACGAGACCAAAAACTGGTCGGTGACGAAATTATACGCCGAGGCACGCGAGGAGATGAACGGCCAGCACTACGAAGCCGCCATCAAGCTGTGGGAAAAACTCGAATCGAACTACCCGTTCGGCGTCTACGCCACCCAGGCGCAGATGGAAATTGCCTACGCATATTACAAAACCCAGGACCAGGCCCAGGCGCTGGCCACCATCGAGCGCTTCATCAAGCTGCACCCGAACCACCCGCAGGCCGATTACATGTATTACCTGCGCGGCCTGGTCAGCTTCAATGACCAGATCGGCTTCCTCAGCAGTATTTATTCGCAGGACCCGACCGAGCGCGACCCGAAAGCCACCCGCGAATCGTTCGCCGCCTTCAAGGCCCTGGTCGACCGCTTCCCGGACAGCAAATACGCGCCGGACAGCATTGCCCGCATGAAGTACCTGGTCAACGCGATGGCCCAGTATGAAGTGCACGTGGCCAATTATTACTACCGCCGCGGCGCTTACCTGGCGTCCCTGAACCGCGCCGAAGGCGCCGTCACCGACTTCCGCGACGCCCCGGCGCGCGAAGAAGCGCTGTTCCTGATGATCCGCTGCTACGACAAGATGGGCAATCTCGATCTGCGCGACGATACCCAGCGTGTGTTCGTCAAGAACTACCCGAACAGCAAGTACCTGAAGCCGGAAGGCGAAAAGAGTTTTTGGAACTATTTTTCGCGTAAGTCCAGCTGATTGCATTGAACTTGAAACGGCAGCGCCTCCCTTTGGATGCGCTGCTTTTTTTACGTCGTTTTACACCAACTTGCGGCGGAAAATCCACTCGCTGTCGGTGGACGCCTGTTTGACGAATGCATAGTCTTCGACCTTGAACTTTTTCAGCTTTTCGGCGTCGACCAAACCCTTCTCGGCCGCATATCTCGCCATCAGACCGCGCGCGCGCTTGGCATAGAACGGGATGATTTTATACTTGCCGTCTTTCCACTCCTCGAACACCGGGTGGATTACCGGCACGCTCAGGCGCTTGGGCTGCACCGCATGAAAATATTCCTGCGAGGCGAGGTTGACCAGCACCGTGGCGCCGCTGGCGGCAATTGCTTCGTTGAGGCGGTCGGTGACGGCGTCGCCCCAGAAGCCGACCAGGTCCTTGGTCGCGCCCACCGCCAGGCGGGTGCCCATTTCCAGGCGATGCGGGTGGATCAGGTCGAGCGGACGCAACACGCCGTACAGGCCGGACAGGATGCGCAGGTGCTGCTGGGTCCAGGCCAGCGCCTTCGGTTTCAGGGTCGGGGCGTCGAGGCCGCCGTAGACGTCGCCGTTGAAGGCGAGTGCTGCCTGGCGGGCGCCGGCCGTGTCGGTGCTCCAGTCGGCATAGCGCCCGACGTTGAGATCGGCGAGCTTGTCGGACAGGCTCATCAGCTCAGCCAGCTGGCCCATCGAGTAGCCGCGCAGCACCTCGATCAGGGCGGCCGAGCGCTCCAGCATGTCGGGCGTGGAGTGCAGCCTGGTTTTGACGGGACTTTCAAAGTCGAGAGATTTTGCAGGGGACAACACAATCAGCATAAGATTAAAACTTTTCACACGTAAAGAATTGCCGCCATGATACCTGTCCCAGCCGAACGCATCGTCATCAACACCAATGTCTGCCTTGATCTGCTGGTGTTTCACGACGAGCGCTGGGCGCCGCTGCTGGCCGCGCTCGAATCGGGCGCGGTGGAAGCGGTCACGCGCGCCGATTGCCGCGACGAATACAACATCGTGCTGCATTATTCGCATTTGCCGCTCGACGAGGCGACGCGGCCGCTGGCGGCGGCGCGTTTCGATGCGCTGGTCAAGGTGGTGGCGCCCGACGCGCTGCACGTGCGGCTGCCGATTTGTACCGATCGCGACGACCAGAAGTTTCTGGAAATTGCGCGCGACGCCGGGGCCGGTGTGTTGATTACCAAGGACAAGGCGCTGTTGAAACTGGCGCGCAAGACGGCGAAGTTGGGATTGTTCGAAATTATGCTGCCGGAGAAGTGGGTGAAATATTCACAATCGGGGACAGGCCCTGCGGGCCTGTCCCCAGCTTTGGCGGCTGGCCAAAAGTTGGCTAACTGTTAGTTGGCTTCGAAAGCGGGGGACAGGCCGGCAGGGCCAGTCCCCGGCTGCCGACAGCTAGGCTAGAATAAGCGATCCCATTCTTCCGCCAAGTTCATGAGCACACCCGTCCTGCAAAGCCGCCTGCCCCAAGTGGGCACCACGGTGTTTACTACCATGTCGAACCTGGCTTCCCGGCACCAGGCCGTCAACCTGGGCCAGGGTTTTCCCGATTTCGGCTGCGATCCGCGCCTGCCGGCGCTGGTGACCGACGCCATGGCGGCCGGCCACAACCAGTATCCGATGATGACCGGAGTGCCGGCATTGCGCGCCGCGGTGGCGGCAAAAATCGCCGCCCTGTACGGCCACGCTTACGATGTCGACAGCGAGATCACCATCACCAGCGGCGCCTCGCAAGCCTTGATGACGGCGATTCTATGCGCGGTGCACCCCGGCGACGAGGTGATCGTCATCGAACCTGCCTACGATTTATACCTGCCGGCGATTGCCCTGGCCGGCGGCGTGGCGGTGCCGGTGGCGATGGAGGTCGCTGAAAACGGCTACAGCATCGCCTGGGCCAGGGTGGCGGCGGCGGTCAGCGCGCGCACCCGCATGATCGTGATCAATTCCCCGCACAACCCCAGCGGCACGATCTTGCGCCGCGCCGACCTCGACGCGCTGGCCGCCATCGTGCGCGGCAGCGAGATCCTAATTTTGTCGGACGAAGTCTACGAGCACATGGTGTTCGACGGCGAGGCGCACGAATCGGTGTGCCGCCATGCGGAACTGGCGGCACGCGCCTTTGTCGTCTCCAGCTTCGGCAAGACCTATCACGTCACCGGCTGGAAGGTCGGTTACATCGCCGCTCCCGCCTCCCTGATGGCCGAGTACCGCAAGGTCCACCAGTACAACGTGTTCACCGTGAACACGCCGATGCAGCATGCGATCGCCGCCTACATGAACGATCCGGCGCCCTACCTGGAACTGCCCGATTTCTATCAGGCCAAGCGCGACCTGTTCCGCGCCGGTCTTGCCGGTAGCCGCTTTACCCTGCTGCCGGCCGACGGCACGTATTTTCAGTGCGTGCGCTACGACGCCATCTCGGACATGGCGGAAGGCGAATTTGCGCGCTGGCTCACCGTCGAGGCGCAGGTGGCGGCCATTCCGATGTCGGCTTTCTACCGCGACGGCTTCGAGTCGGGCATCGTGCGCTTCTGCTTCGCCAAGCAGGACCCCACCTTGCGCCTGGCCCTCGAACGGCTGGCGCGACTGTAACAGGCGTCGACGATGAGCGAACCGACCAGCGAACCGGTATTGCGCCGTCTGAACGCCGCGTCAAGCCGACTCGATGCGTTGCTGACCAGCCTGTCCGTCTACAGCCGCGCCGACAGCTCGCTGCGGGCGATCGCCGCCGGTGTGGCCGCAGCCGCCGCGCATGCGCCCGACGTCGCCATCGCCGCTATCGTGCTCAACCAGGTGGGCGGGCGCTACGCCATCCGCCACTGCGTCGACAGCGCCGCGCTGGCCACGCTGGTGGCGCGCCGTCTCGGCCACGACGAAGCGAGCATCGCCACCACGGCCGCCGCCGCGCTGACGATGAACGTCGGCATGCTGCGCGAGATCGACAGCCTGCATGCGCGCGCCTCGGTGCTCAGCGCCGCCGAGCGCGAACGGATTCGCCGCCATCCGGTCGACGGCGCCGAACTGCTGCGCTGCGCCGGCATCGACGACCAGGACTGGATCGACTGCGTGCTGCAGCACCACGAGGCGGCCGACGGCAGCGGCTACCCGCATGGCCTGGTGACGGAGCAGATCGCCGCCGGCGCCGCGCTGGTCGGCATGGCCGACCGCTACTGCGCCTGCATCGGCGCGCGCAATTACCGTCGCTCGATGCTGCCGCCGGCGGCGCTCGACCGGCTGGTCGAAGAAAACGCCGGCCACCCGGAACTGGTGCGCGGCTTCGTCGCCGTGCTGGGCGCCTATCCGCCCGGCACGCTGGTACGCTTCGATGACGATGCGCTCGGCGTGGTGGCCACGCCGGCGACGGTGCGGGTGCTGCGCAGCGCCGCCAGCGACGACGGCGACCAGTGGCGTCCGCATACGGCGATCCGCGCCGCCCTGCACGAAGCCGATGCGCGCCTGCGCTTTTCGATGACCTCGGTGTGGGGCGAACTGGCGGCGCTGTAGTTTTTTCGGTCCAGCGTGATCAGTCCTGCGCACGCAGCTGCCGCTCGACCTTGCCAGCTATTCTCATTCTAAGACACAGCGGTGGCGGTGTACTATTCCGACATGACTATCTCCGCCCTCTTCCCTTCCGTCCCCTCGCCCTCGGCGCGCCGCCGGGTATTCCTGATGCGCCACGGCAGCGTCACTTATTTCGATGCCAATGGCAAACCGATGCTGCCGGAAACCGTCCCCTTGAACGAACTGGGCCGCGCCCAAGCGAGCGCCGCCGGCCGCGCCTTCGCCCAGGACAATGTTCGTTTCGACAAGGTGATCGTCTCCGGTCTGCCCAGGACCGTCGAGACGGCGCGCCGCGTCCTCGCCGAGACCGGCCAGGACATCGCCATCGACAGCTGGCCGCAACTCGAAGAAATCCGCGGCGGGCGCCTTTCCACCATTGCCGACGCCGATCTGAAAGACGCCTTCACCGGCGTGTTCGAGGGCGTGGTCGATCCCGCCAAGCGCTTCCTGGGCGGCGAGTCGGCGGGCGAACTGATGGCCCGGGTCCATCCGGCGATTGCGCAACTGCGCGCCGACAGCTCGTGGGAGACGCTGTTGCTGGTGCTGCACGGCGGCGTGAACTGCGCGATCCTGTCGCTGGCGTTGACGGGGCAGCGGCTGTTTTTGGGTAACCTGGCGCAGACGGCCGGCTGCATCAACGCGCTCGACGTCGGCGACGACGAGCACGACTGGGTGGTGCGGTTTGTGAATTTCACGCCGCCGGCGCCACTGCAGGTGACGGCGCGGACGACGACGATGGAAGAGCTGTTTTTGCAGTACCAAAAATCACGCAAGAAATAAGTACGGTCGTGCGCTTTCATCCGCTAGAATGGACCACCGAACAAATCAGCAGGAGACACGATGTTTGAAGAAATGATCGGCACCAAGGCTGTCAGCGAGCGCCAGCGCTTCGATGTCGATGCCCTCGGCAATTATTTGCGTGCACAATTGCCCGACTTCCCGGCCGGCCCCATCACGGTGGAGCAATTCAAGGGCGGCCAGTCCAATCCCACGTTCAAATTGAGCGCCGGCGGGCAAAGTTTTGTCGTGCGCACCAAGCCGGGCCCGGCCGCCAAGCTGCTGCCCTCGGCGCACGCCATCGACCGCGAATTCAAGGTGATGGACGCCCTGCAGCGGGCCGGCTTTCCGGCGCCGCGCCAGTTGCTGCTGTGCCTGGATGAAGCCATCATCGGCCGCGCCTTTTTTCTAATGGAGATGGTCGAAGGGCGCGTGTTGTGGGACCAGTCGCTGCCCGGCATGACGCCGGCCGAGCGCGCCGCCATCTACGACGAAACCAACCGGGTCATCGCGCAGTTGCACACCATCGATTACGCCGCCATCGGCCTGGCCGATTACGGTAAGCCGGGCAATTATTTTGCCCGCCAGATCGAGCGCTGGACGCGCCAGTACCAGGCATCGGTGACCGAACCGATCGAGGCGATGGACAAGCTGATCGAGTGGCTGCCGAACAATATCCCCCCGGGGGAAGCGACCTCGATCGTCCACGGCGACTTCCGCCTCGACAACATGATTTTCCACCCCACCGAGCCGCGCATTCTTGCCGTGCTCGACTGGGAACTGTCGACCCTGGGCCACCCGCTGGCGGACTTTTCCTATCACTGCATGAGCTGGCACATCGCGCCGGGCCAGTTCCGCGGCATCGCCGGCCTCGACCTGGCCGCGCTCGGCATCCCCGACCAGGACGCCTACATCGCCGCCTACCAGACGAGGACCGGCGCGCTGATCCGCCCCGAGGACTTCAATTTTTATCTTGCCTATAACATGTTCCGCCTGGCGGGCATCATGCAGGGCATCATGAAACGCTACGTCGATGGCACGGCATCGAGCGCCCAGGCGCTGCAGAACGGCAAGGCGGCGCGGCCGATGGCGGAGATGGGCTGGAAATACGCGCAAGCGTCGATGGCATCCAAATAAAAATTACGAGACCGATATGAACTTCGATTATTCCGAGCGCTGCCAGGAACTGCGCAGCCGCCTGCTCGCCTTCATGGACGAGCACATCTACCCGAACGAAAAAGCGTTTAAACAGGAAATCGACCGCAACGGCGTCGAAAAGGGCAACCGCTGGATTCCCACCGAGCTGATCGAACGGCTAAAACCGCTGGCACGCGAACAGGGCTTGTGGAACCTGTTCTTGCCGAAGTCGGCCCGCGCGCCCGAGGGATTATCGAATCTCGACTACGCCCCGCTGTGCGAAATCATGGG
>JAQGNM010000282.1 GCA_028291845.1 Massilia sp.
GCCGGCAACCGGGTGCGGCCGCCCGAAGTGGTCTCGCCGCTGATGCTGGCGTTGACGATGGTGCTGTCGACTTTGTCGGCCTTGAGCTTGTTTTCCATCAGCGCCACCCAGCCGGCGCCGCGCGCCAAGCCGTACTCGGCAGAGAGGCTGTCGCCCAGCACGAGGACGGTTTTTGGTGCAGAATGGGCCATCGCGGCGGCCAGCATCAGCACCAAGCCGCACAATGATCGGGTGAAAAATACAAGCATGCGTGACGTCCCAGAAGAGTTGAAAATTAGCGACAGCAGCGGCGGCGGCACCGCCAGGCCGGGCACCGCGGCCATCGAAGTGCGGCAGTTGTCCAAGCGCGTGGCCGACGCCAGCGGCGAGCTCACCATCTTGCACAGCGTCGATTTTACCGTGCAACGGGCCGAGACGCTCGCGATCGTGGGCGCGTCCGGATCGGGCAAGTCGACCCTGCTCGGTTTGCTGGCCGGTCTCGACACCCCATCGACCGGCACCGTGTTGCTCGATGGGGTCGATATCTTCGCCCTCGACGAGGACGGCCGCGCGCGCCTGCGCATGGACAAGCTCGGCTTCGTGTTCCAGTCGTTCCAGCTGCTGACCCACCTGTCGGCCGTCGAAAACGTCATGCTGCCGCTGGAATTGCGCGGCGACGCCGACGCCCGCGCCAAGGCCACCGCCATGCTGGGCCGGGTCGGCCTGTCCTCGCGCCTGAAACACTATCCGAAGTTCATGTCGGGCGGCGAGCAGCAGCGCGTCGCGCTGGCGCGCGCCTTTGTCACCGAACCGCCGCTGCTGTTCGCCGACGAACCCACCGGCAGCCTGGATGCCGCCACCGGCGAAGCGGTGATCCAGCTGATGTTCGAACTCAATCGCGAGCGCGGCTCCACCCTGGTGCTGGTGACCCACGACAGCCACATCGCGGCGCGCTGCGCACGCACCATCACCATCGCCGCCGGCCGCATCGTCTAGTTTTTTTACGCTTGGCGGCGGCCGTTCTCCGCCGCCTGCGCCACCAGTTCATTCAAAACCGCCCACACCGCCACCGGCAATTCGCCGGCGGTCAGGCCGATCGGTCCCACCCCTTGCGCGACCAGCCGGTCGGCGGCCGCGCCATGCAGCCAGACGGCGCCGCAAGCAGCTTCGCGCGCCGGCCAGCCCTGCGCCAGCAGCGCCCCGCACAGGCCGGCCAGGGTGTCGCCGCTGCCGCCGGTGGCCAGCCCCGGATTGCCGTTGGCGTTGACCACCGCCACCTGGCCGGGCGCGGCGATGATGCTGCCCGAGCCCTTGAGCACCACCACCGCCTGATAGCGCTCGGCCAGGCGCTGGGCCGTCGCCAGGCGGTCCTGCTGCACTTCCGGCGTGCTCAATCCCAGCAGGCGCGCCGCCTCCAGCGGGTGCGGCGTGAGGATGGTGGCGTGGCCGCGCGCGGCGCGCCCGGCCAGCCGCTCGGCCAGGTCGATGCTGGCGCCCACCAGGTTCAGGCCGTCGGCGTCGAGCACGATGGTGGCGTCGCCTTGCAGGGCGTCGGCCAATAAACCCATCGCCTGGGCCGAGCCGCCCAGGCCGGGGCCGATCACCAGGGTTTCCTCGTTGGTGGTGCGGCCCAGGTTCTGGTCGGCCGCCGCACGGAACATGATTTCGGGATGCACGCTGTCATAACTGGCCCCGCCGCCGCCGTCGAGCGAGGCCACCATCACCCGGCCGGCCCCCGCATACAGGGCGCAGCGCGCCGCCAGCACCGGCGCGCCGGCCATGCCGTGGGCGCCGCCGACGATCATCACGTCGCCGAAAGTGCCCTTGTGACTGTCGTGGCGGCGCGGTTGCAGCTGCCCGGCGAACAGTTCGGTGCTGTTCAGGCACACGGTTGCCGCCGCGTGCTCCTCGGCCGCCACACCGAGGGCGTCGACCTGGACGTCGCCCGCGTGATCGCGCCCGGTGAGCGTGTGCAGGCCCGGCTTGTCGGCGATGAAGGTGAGGGTCATCTGCGCCAGGACAGCCACCCCCGCCACCCCGGCCGCGCCGTCGCTGCCGACCACGGTGCCCGTGTCGGCATCGAGGCCGCTCGGCACATCGAGCGCCAGCACCTGCCAGTGACGCGCGTTCAGTTGCTCCACCAGGGCACGGGTGGCGGCGTCGAACGGCCGCGTGAGGCCGATGCCGAACAAGCCGTCGACCACCAGGCCCGGTTCGCGCTCGGGCAGGGCATCGACGAAACGGGCCTGGCTGGCGCGCGCGCGTGCGAGGGCGTCGGCGGTTTCCGGCGTTACTGCCGACGCACCCGGCACATGCAGGATGGCGACGTCGACGCCGGCATTGGTGTGCGCCAGGTTGGCGGCCGCTTCGAGGGCGTCGCCGCCGTTGTTGCCCGGTCCCGCCAGCAGCAGCACGCTGCGGCGGTTTTTCGGCAGGCCGGCGATCAGGGCCAGCGCGACATTGGCGGCG
The DNA here is from genome assembly GCA_028291845.1 of Massilia sp. Classification (GTDB taxonomy): domain Bacteria; phylum Pseudomonadota; class Gammaproteobacteria; order Burkholderiales; family Burkholderiaceae_D; genus JAFCUW01. The sequence continues at coordinate 2,449 of JAQGNM010000282.1, forward strand.
GCCTGGCCGGCGCGCTGCATCAGGGCGCCCTGGGGCAGGGTGGCGCAAGCGGCACGTTCGATGGCGCGGATCTGCGCGACGGTATAAAGATATTTCATGCGTGTCCAGGGGGCCGAAAATTGTATTTTCGCTAAAAAGCGCCGGATAGGCCGTCACGATTGGCAGCACGGTGGTCCGGCGCCGCGTTTCAGGTCGCCGTTAGCTGCCGATGCCGTACTTGCGCCGCACCCTGGCGTACTGTTCCTGCAGCTCCTTCAACTGCGGATGTGCCTCATCGAGCCGGCGCAGCGCGTCGATCAGCGCGCTGGCGCCCTCGCCGAGCGCATGGTCCCAGCCCAGTTCATCGATCTGGCGCAGCATCGCCAGCGCCGCCGCCACCGTCACCGGCACGCTCGACGGCGACTTCAGGCGCGCTTCGCGCATGGTCTGCACCGCCCCTTTCAAGTCACCGCCGCGGGTTTGTTCGGCGGCGACGACGATCAGGTCCTGGGCCTGCTGGCCGAGCTGCTTGCCGAGGCCGTCCGCCAGGTCCGCGCGCCCGGCGTTGGCGAGCACCGCCAGCGCCTCCGGCGCGCTCAGGGCGGCGCCGCCTTCGATGCCGGCGCCCCGCATCATCGACATCAGCACCCTGGCGGCGCCGTCGTCGAACTTGTGCTGCAGGCAGCTGCGCGCCAGGCCGATCTTCAGTTTCGCCGACAAGGCGGTGGCGTCGACCGCCGCCGCCACCGCCGCGCCGAGCGCTTCTCCGGCGGCCGGGGCGTCGCCGGCCGCCTCGAACAGCATGGCGTTCGAATAGGCCTTGCAGGCATCCACGCCGGCGCCGGCGCGCAGCGATTTTTCCAGATCGCGGATGACGCCGCCGGCCTGCTGCGCTTCCCCCTTGCGCACCAGCGCGCGCACCAGGTTGACATGGTCTTCCGGGTCGCGAAACTCCGAGTGGCGGGCGCGCGCCACCACCTGGCGAAACGATTTTTCAGCCAGCGCGACGTCGCCTGCCTCGAGCGCGATTTCGCCCAGCTGGCGCAGCCGGCGCACCAGGTGCGGCGAAATGGCCAGCGCATCCTGCAGCACTCGTTGCGCGCGCTGGGGCGCGCCCAGCGCCGCGTGGCACTGGGCCAGCAGGTCGTAGGCGGCCATCAGGCGCGGGTTGGCGACCACCAGTTCGTCGAGCACGGCGGCGGCCTCCGCGTGGCGGTGCTGCGCCACCAGTGTTCGCGCCAGGCCCAGCGAGGCCCAGCCGCACGGCCGCTCGGCGAGAACGGCCTGGTATTGCTGGATGGCGCCATCGAGGTCGCCAAGCATGACCTGCAGCTCGGCGCCAAGGCGGGCAAAATCGCCGGCGTGGCGCGAGCTGGCGGCCGATGCCGTTGCCGCGCCCGCGCCGCACAGGCGCAGCGCTGCGCGCAGATTGCCTTCCTCGATCAGGCGGTGCACGTCCTGCAGCGCGGCGCGGCGGTCCAGCGCCCGCTCGATGCGCCGGCTCAGCACCTCGATGGTAAATGGCTTCAACACGTAATCGGTGGGCGCCAATTCGGCGGCGCTGACCACCTTGCCGTGCACGGCTTCCGCGGTCAGAATGATGAAGATCGACTGCTGCGAGATCAGCTTGTGCTGGCGCAGATCCTCCAGCAGGTGCTGGCCGTCCTGGCCTTCACTGCCGCTGCCCAGGTCGTACTCGCACAGCACCACATCGTAGGAGCGGCGCATCAGCTGCCGGATGGCGGTGCCGGCGCTGACGGCAAATTCGATCTTGCCGATGCCCGACTGGGTCAGCAAATTCTGCAGGCTGGCGCGCATGCCGGGATTGGGGTCGACCACCAGCACGCTTAGTTCGCTGCCCCGTTGGCTGCCGCCTTGACTGCCGAGTTGACTATTGTCTTGCATCGCTCGCCCGACACCTGATCTGGTTGATATGCCGCGGCGGGGGCGCCGTCACGCATGAAGTTGCACGATACGCTATTTTGCGCCGCCCTCACAGGGGTGCGGCCAGGGCAGGGCGCCGATGAAAATGGCCAGGCAGGGTATAATGCCGGCCCAGGGGGAAAGCGCCGCAGCGCCATGGCGTTACCACGACACTAACCAGCAGCCACGCTGCGTCAACCAAGACTTTCATTCATGTTGATACTGCCGGGTTCCAACGCCCTGTCCGCCTTCCGCACCCACCGCCTCCTCGCCCAGTTGCAGGCCGCCGCGCCCGCGGTGGTCGCCGTCCAGGCCCGTTTCATGCATTTTGTCGACACTCCCGCCGCGCTCTCCAGCGAGGACAGCGCGCGCCTGGCCGCCATGCTGACCTACGGCGAACCGGCGCTGGCGCCGTTCGAGGGCGGCGCGGTGGAAGAATTTATTGTCGTGCCCCGTTTCGGCACCATCTCGCCGTGGGCCTCGAAGGCCACCGACATCGCCCACAACTGCGGCATGCGGCACATCCACCGCATCGAACGCGGCGTCGCCTACACGGTCTCGCTCAAGGGCGGCCTGCTCGGCACCACGCTGGGCGCGCCGAAACACCTGAGCGACGATGAACGGGCCGCCGTCAGCGCGCTGCTGCACGACCGCATGACCGAATCGGTGCTGCGCAATGCGGAACAGGCGGCGCTGCTGTTTCGCGAACTGGAAGCCAAGCCGCTGGCGTCGGTCGACCTGCTCGGCCAGGGCAAGGCCGCGCTGGAGAACGCCAACGCGGAACTCGGCCTGGCCCTGTCGGACGATGAAGTCGACTACCTGGCCGAGGCGTTCACCCGCGCCCGCCGCAACCCGACCGACGTCGAGCTGATGATGTTCGCCCAGGCCAACAGCGAGCATTGCCGCCACAAGATCTTCAACGCCGACTGGACCATCGACGGCGCGGCGCAAGCCAAATCGCTGTTCCAGATGATCAAGAACACCCACCAGCTGGCCCCGCGCGGCACCATCGTCGCCTACAGCGACAACTCGTCGATCATCGAAGGCGCCGAAGTGACCCGCTTCTATCCGCGCGGCGCGGACCACGAATACGCCGCCGGCAGCGAGCTGACCCACACCCTGATGAAGGTCGAGACCCACAACCACCCGACCGCGATTTCGCCCTACCAGGGCGCCTCCACCGGCGCCGGCGGCGAGATCCGCGACGAGGGCGCGACCGGCCGCGGCGCCAAGCCGAAGGCCGGCCTGACCGGGTTCACCGTGTCGAACCTGTACCTGCCGGGCGCCGTCCGTCCGTGGGAAAACGCGGCAAACGTGAATGTGCGCGTGCCGGGCGGCGCCGACGCCGGCCGCCCCTACGGCAAGCCCGAGCGCATCGCTTCGCCGCTGCAGATCATGATCGACGGCCCGCTGGGCGGCGCCGCCTTCTCCAACGAATTCGGCCGCCCCGTGCTGGGCGGGTACTTTCGCAGCTACGAGCAGAACGTCGGCCCGTTGGTTGCCGTCGCCGGCGCCGCCGACACGGTCTACGGCTACCACAAGCCGATCATGATCGCCGGCGGCATCGGCTCGATCTCCGGCCAGCACACGCACAAGAACGACATCCCGGTCGGCAGCCTGCTGATCCAGCTGGGCGGGCCCGGCATGCGCATCGGCATGGGCGGCAGTGCGGCGTCGTCGATGGCCACCGGCGCCAACACGGCCGACCTCGACTTCGACTCGGTCCAGCGCGGCAATCCTGAAATGGAGCGGCGCGCCCAGGAAGTCATCAATGCGTGCTGGCAGATGGGCGCGGACAATCCGATCATCTCGATCCACGACGTCGGCGCCGGCGGCCTGTCGAACGCTTTCCCGGAAATCACCAATGACGCCGGGCGCGGCGCGATTTTCGACCTGAGCAAGGTGCCGCTGGAAGAATCGGGCATGGCGCCAAAAGAGATCTGGTCGAACGAATCGCAGGAGCGCTACGTGCTGGCGATCGCCCACGACAGCCTGGCATTGTTCGCCGACCTGTGCGCGCGCGAGCGCTGCCCGTTCGCCGCGGTCGGTGTCGCCACCGAAGAGCGCCAGTTGAAACTGATCGATCCGATCAACGGCAACAACCCGGTCGACATGCCGATGGACGTTTTGCTCGGCAAACCGCCGAAGATGCGGCGCGACGTCAAACACCTGCAGACGGCGTTCGCGCCGCTCGATCTGACCGGCCTCGATCTGGCCGACGTGGCGAAAAAAGTGCTGCTGCTGCCGTCGGTGGCCGACAAATCGTTCCTGATCACGATTGGCGACCGCAGCGTGGGCGGCATGACGGCGCGTGACCAGATGGTCGGACCATGGCAGGTGCCGGTGGCCGACTGCGCCGTCACCGCCATGAGCTTCGACGGCTACCTGGGCGAGGCGATGGCGATGGGCGAGCGCACGCCGCTGGCGGTGATCGACGCTCCGGCATCGGGCCGCATGGCGGTGGGCGAGACCATCACCAACATCAGCGCCAGCCTGATCGCCGACATCGGCGACATCAAGCTGTCGGCCAACTGGATGGCCGCCTGCGGCCAGCCGGGCCAGGACGCCGCCCTGTTCGACACCGTCAAGGCAGTCGGTATGGAGCTGTGCCCGGCGCTGGGCATCAGCATCCCGGTCGGCAAGGACTCGCTGTCGATGCGCACCACCTGGCAGGACGAGGGTGGCAGCAAGGCGGTTACTTCTCCCGTATCGCTGATCGTCTCCGGTTTCGCGCCCGTCACCGACATCCGCAAGACGCTGACGCCGCAGTTGAAGATGGATTGCGGTTTGAGCTCGCTGATCCTGATCGACCTTGGCCGCGGCAAGAACCGCCTCGGCGCTTCCAGCCTGGCGCAGGTGACCGGCCAGCTCGGCGACAGCGTGCCCGATGTCGACAGCGCCGACGACCTGAAAGCGTTTTTCAAGGCGGTGCAGGCGCTCAACCTGGACAACAAACTGCTGGCCTACCATGACCGCTCCGACGGCGGCCTGTTCGCCACGCTGGTGGAAATGGCCTTTGCCGGCCGCGCCGGCGTCACCGTCAACCTCGACATCCTCGCCATGGGCGATGAACACGCGGCCGACTGGGGCGACGCCAAGAACTGGGCGGGGCAGGTGGGCGAACGGCGCAACGCCTTGACCCTGGCGGCCCTGTTCAGCGAAGAGCTGGGCGCCGTGCTGCAGGTGCGCGAGGAGGACAAGACCGCGGTGATGAACGTGTTGCGCGCCCACGGACTGGGCGCCTGCAGCCACATCATCGGCAAACCGAACGAGCGCGGCATGATCGAATTGACGCGCGATGCGAAAGTGATCTTCAGCGAGCGGCGCAGCAGCCTGCACCGCCTGTGGAGCGAAACCAGCTGGCGCATCGCCCGCCTGCGTGACAATCCGGCCTGCGCCGATGCCGAATACGACCGCCTGCTCGATGAGAGCGATCCGGGCATGTCGCCGGTGGTCACGTTCGACCTGAACGAGAACGTCGCCGCGCCGCTGATCGGGGGCGCCCGTCCGCGCGTGGCCATCCTGAGGGAGCAGGGCGTCAACTCGCACATCGAAACGGCGTGGGTCATGCACCAGGCGGGATTTGCCGCGGTCGACGTGCACATGAGCGATTTGATCGCCGGCCGCGCCAGCCTGGAAGACTTCCACGGCGTGATCGCCGTCGGCGGCTTTTCCTACGGCGACGTACTGGGCGCCGGCGAAGGCTGGGCCAAGACGATCTTGTTCAATTCGCTGTTGTCCGAACAGTTCGCCCGCTTCTTCCAGCGCGGCGACACCTTCGGCCTGGGCATCTGCAACGGCTGCCAGATGATGAGCAACCTGAAATCGATGATCCCCGGCGCCCACGCCTGGCCGAAATTCACCCGCAATAAATCCGAGCAGTTCGAAGCGCGCTTCGGCATGGTCGAGGTGCTCGACTCGCCGTCGATCTTTTTCAGCGGCATGGCCGGCACCAGGACGCCCATCGCCATCGCCCACGGCGAGGGCTACGCCGACTTCTCGCAGACGGGCGACATCGACGCGGTGATCAAGGCCATGCGCTTTGTCGACAACCGCGGCGAAGCCACCGAGGTCTATCCGTTCAATCCGAACGGCTCGCCCGGTGGCCTGACCGCGGTGACCACGGCGGACGGCCGCTTTTCAGTGCTGATGCCGCATGCGGAGCGGGTGTTCCGCTCGGTGCAGCAGTCGTGGCACCCGGCGGCGTGGGGCGAGGATTCGCCGTGGATGCGGATGTTCCGCAATGCCCGGAAGTTCGTCGGCTAAGTGGTAGCGGGGACCGGAGGGGGGACTGGCGCCGCAGGTGCCTGTCCCAGGTTCGCACACAGGCAAAGCAAAAGGATGTTGCTTCAGATCAGAAATGGGACAGGCACCCTGCGGGTGCCAGTCCCCCTAGCTTTCCGCTTTAATGGTATTCCGAATCACCCCCACCCCCGTAATCTCGGTCTCCATCACATCCCCCGCCTTTAAAAACTCCGGTGGCTTGCGCGCAAAGCCGACACCGGATGGCGTGCCGGTGGCGATGATGTCGCCCGGCTCCAGGGTCAATCCACGCGACAATTCGGCAATGATGCGCGGAATCTTGAAGTACATCTGCTTGTAGCTGGCGTTCTGCTTTTCGACGCCGTTGACCCGGCAGATCACCCGCACGTCGTCGAGCTTGACGCCGGCGGCGGTGACGATCCAGGGCCCCATCGGGCCGTGGCCGTCGAGGCTCTTGCCCTTGAACCACTGGCCGCCGTGGCGCTTTTGCTGGATTTCGCGCACCGTGGTGTCGTTATAGGCGGCGTAGCCGAACACGTAATCCATGGCGCGCTCTTCGCTGATGTTGCGGCCTTTCTGGCCGATCACCACGGCGATTTCCGCCTCCCAGTCGGTGCTGTTGGCGTTGCTCAAATCCTGCGGGATGGTGTCGAACGGGCCGTTCATGGTGTGGGTGCCCTTGGTGAAGAACACCGGGTGGTCGGGCAGCTTTTCCACGCCCTTGTCGGCGCGCGCGTCCTTGCCTTCCTCGAAGTGATCGAGATAATTCCAGCCGACGCAATAAATATTGCGGTCCGGGCGCGGGATCGGCGAGGTGAAAATGGCGTCGGTCATCGGCAGAAAGTTGGCTTTGCCGCCCATCGCGCGCTCGGACAAGGCGTGGATTTGCGCCATGCCAGCGTTGCCTGCCTTGATCAGGGACAGCATCGAGGCCGGATCGAAACCGAGCTTGACCTTTTGCCGGCGTGCTTCGATGCCGACGTCGAGCATGCTGCCGTTATCGAGCACGATCACCAGCACCGGCGGCTGCAGCGGCGTGAGCACGCAACTGGCCAGGCGCATGCCGACCTTGCCGGCTAACGGGGCCATTGGTGCCACCACCACCTGCTTGCCGTTGGCCTGCGCGGCAGCGACGCCGGCGCCGCCCGCCATGATGCCGCCCACGGCGGCCGAAGCCCCGGCCTTGAGTAAATTGCGTCGGTTTGCATCCACACTGGTCTCCTTGCCATATTGGCTGTTATCGAAAATCCATTGTAGGCCGACATAAAAAAAGCGCTTCCGAAGAAGCGCTCTTTCGTTGCAAGACTGTTGCAATCCGGCGTACTTACTGGATCTTGGCTTTCTTCGACAGTTCGTCGCGGTAGGCCGCCAGGCGGCGCTGCTGGATCGACTCGGCAACCTGCTGCTTGACCTCGTCGAACGACGGCACCTTGGCGGCGCGGGTGTCTTCCAGCTTGATGATGTGGTAGCCGAACTGCGACTTGACCGGGGTATCGGTGTACTGGCCCTTGTTCAGCTTGACCATCGCGGCGGAAAACTCCGGCACGTAGGAGGCCGGGCTGGCCCAGTCGAGGTCGCCGCCATTGGCTGCCGAGCCGTCTTTCGACTGCTTGGCCAGTTCCTCGAACTTGCCGCCGGCTTTCAGCTTGGCGATGATGGCCTTGGCTTCGTCTTCGGTGGCCACCAGGATATGGCGTGCATGGTATTCCTTGTCGCCCACCTGCGCCTTGTACTTGTCGTACTCGGCCTTGATGTCGGCATCCTTGACGGGATTTTTCTTGACGTAGTCCTGCAGCATGGCGTTGATGACGATGCTTTGACGGGCATTGTCGAGCGCCATCTTGACTTCAGGACGGTTGGCGACGCCTTGCCGTTCCGCTTCCTGGATCATCACTTCGCGGTTGATCAGGTCTTTTTTGATCGCTTCGCGCAATTGCGGCGAATCAGCTTGCTTGCCCTGTGCGACCACCTGCTTGACGATCTGATCGACTTTGGCGGCAGGAATCGGCTTGCCATTGACGGTCGCGACGTTTTGCGCGAAGGCCGGGGCGGCCACGAGGGCAGTCATCACTAACAAGGTAGCTGGCTTAAAAATCATGTTTGATTCCTATAAAAGACAAAAAAGTGACACCGTAAAGTGGGAAATGGACGGCACCTTGCGGCGCCGCCCATTCGACACTTTTACTGCTGCACGAAGTAATATGCAGCAATATACTGCTTATTGTACCTTAGCCTTGGCGCGGATCGATTCCTGGTACGCCTGCAGTTTCTTCTGCTGGATCGCTTCTTCGATCTGGCCTTTGACTTCATCCATCGGCGGGATCTTGGTCGGGCGGGTGTCGTCGACTTTGACGACGTGGAAGCCGTTCGGCGTTTGCACCGGCTTGTCGGCGACCTGGCCTTTTTGCAGGTTGACGAAGGCGTCGCTGAATACTTTCGGGAACGACGACGGGGTTGCCCAGTCGAGGTCGCCACCGGTATTGGCGGTGCCGGTGTCTTTCGACTGCTTGGCCAGGTCTTCGAACTTGGCGCCGCCCTTCAACTTGGCGATGGCCGCGGTGGCTTCCGCCTCGGTGCCGAACAGGATGTGACGGACATGGTATTCCTTGTCGCCGGCCTGGGCCTTGAACTTGTCGTACTCGGCCTTGATGTCGGCATCCTTGACCGGATTCTTGCCGATGTAATCGCGCACCATGGCGTTGATGATGATGGTCTGGCGCGCCTGCTCCATCTGCGTCTTGACCAGTTCGTTCTTCTCGTAGCCTTGCTTCATGGCTTCCTGCATCATGACTTCGCGCATGATCAGGTCGTTCTTGACGGCTTCGCGCAGTTGCGGCGAATCAGGCTGCTGGCCTTGGGCCACGACTTGCTTGACGACAGCGTCGGCACGCGAGGACGGAATGGCCTTGCCGTTGACGACGGCGAGATTCTGCGCGAACGATGGTGCGGCTACGACTGCAACGAGTGCTAACAGCAAACTGGCTGGCTTGAAAGTCATGTTTGGATCCTGATATGGAGAAAGTTACTTGGATTTTTTAGCGATAGCTGACGATTTTCGAACAGATTTCTTAAGCGACCCTGAAAGCCGCTTCAAGCCGTTTCCGAAGGCGCCAGCGCGGTGATGGCAAGGGCATGGATTTCGGTGTGCATCATATCGTGGACGGAATCATACACCAGTCGATGGCGCATGACGAGCCTCAGTCCCTCGAAGCGCGGCGAAACGATTTTAAGGCGGAAATGTCCGCCGCCCGACGCGGCGCCGGCGTGGCCCGCATGCAGGTGCGACTCGTCGATCAGCTCAACCTCGACCGGGTCGAGCGCCGCCAGCAAGGTGCGGATGCGGTCGGCGCGCGGTCCCTGCGCCGGCGCGGCGTGCGGATCGGCAATCACGTCGTGGCCGCTCATGCTTCTTCCTCCATGTGCTTGGACAGCATTACGCCCATCGCCACCACGAACAGGAAAAAGATCCCGGTGGCGCCGAACACCTTGAAATTGACCCAGGCGCTGGTATCGCCCTTGAAGATGACGAAGGCCATCAAGAGGTTGAGAAAGCCGAGCGCGGTCAGAAAGCAGATCCAGGCCCATGACACCTGCCGCCACACCGGCTCGGGCAGCTTCATCGCTTCGCCCATCACGCTTTTCATCAGGTTCTTGCCCATCACCGTCTGATAGAACAGCAAGATGGCGGCAAATGCCCAGTACAGGATGGTCGGCTTCCACTTGATGAAATTCTCATCGTGCAGATAGATGGTGGCGCCGCCCATGACGATGATGACGGCGGCCGACACCCACAACATGCCGTCGACCTTGCGGCGGCGCACCAGCAGATAGCCGATCTGCAACACGGTGGCGATGATGCCCACCACCGTGGCCAGGATGATCGGCGACTGCGCCGCGGTGGCGCCGCCGCCGGCGATCAGGCCGCCGAGATACTGCTGCACCAGGGCGTGCGACTGCTCATGGTGGTTTTCACCCCAGCGGAAGACGCCGAAGAACAGCACGACGGGGAATAGATCGAATAGAAATTTCATGGTGTTCAAACAAAAGTGGAAACCTACTTTTGTTTGGCCTAGTTAGCAAAATCCCTGTGGGATTTTGGGGGAAAGGCTACGCAAAAGCATAGGACCAGTCAGTAAAAATCACTGGCGTAGCCAGATGATTTTTGAAGGAAAAAGCACGCTTAGAGGCGTGGCTTTTCGGTTTGCTTACAAAGGCTCGAATTTCAGCGAAGCCGAATTGATGCAGTATCTGAGGCCGGTGGGCGGCGGGCCGTCGGGGAACACGTGTCCCAGGTGGGCGTCGCAGACGGCGCAGATGATCTCGGTGCGCAGCATACCATGGCTGCGGTCGGTCTTTTCAATGACGTTGGCAGGATCGAGGGCTTTGAAATAGCTGGGCCAGCCGCAGCCGGAGTCGAACTTGGCGTCGGACTCGAACAGCGGGGTGTTGCAGCAGACGCAAGTGTAGATGCCGTGCTCGTGGTGGTCCCAGAATTTGCCGGTGAAGGCGCGCTCGGTGGCGGCGTGGCGGGTGACCTGGTATTCCATCGGGTCGAGCATGTTGCGCCATTCGGCGTCGGATTTGGTGACTTTGTCGTTCATGGTGGGCCTTTCGTGGCTGCGATGAGGATAGATAAATGGACTCAGGACGAGCAGCTCACTTCGAGGTGGCTGGCCCAGTCCGGCGGCAGGGCGGCGTAAGCTTGATTTTCCGGCTGCTCGTCGAAGGGACGCTCCAAAACGGCCAGCAACCTGGCGATTTCCGAAAAATCCTTGTTGACCGCCTTGTCGATCGCCACCTGCGCCAGGTAGTTGCGCAGTACGTACTTGGGGTTGACGGCATCCATCGCAAGCTTGCGCTCGCTGTCGATGCTGCTTTCCTGGCGCAGGCGGGCGCCGTAGCGCAGCGCCCAGGCATCGAAACTTTCGCGGTCGATGAACATGTCGCGCAATACCGCGTTGCCGGGGCTGGCCGGTTCAATGGTGAAATTGCCCAGGGCGCGGAAAAAGTTGGTGAAATCGACGTGGCCGGCCGTCATCAGCTTGAACAGCGATTCGAACAGCACCTGGTCGTCCTCCTGCACGGTTTGCAAGCCCAGCTTGGCGTGCAGCAGATACTCGAGGGTGGCGCCGAATTCGGCCTGGTAGACGCCCAGCGCCGCCTGCGCCGCATCGACATCGCCGATCAGCGGCATCAGCGCCTGGCCGAGCGCATAACAGTTCCAGTGGCCCACCTGCGGCTGGTTGGCGTAGGAATATCTGCCTTGCTGGTCGGTGTGATTGCAGATGTGACCGGGATCGAACGCTTCCATGAAGCCGAACGGGCCGTAATCGAGGGTCAGGCCGAGGATCGACATATTGTCGGTGTTCATCACGCCATGCATGAAGCCGACCGCCTGCCAATGGGCGATCATTCTCGCCGTGCGTTTCGTCACTTCGGCCAGCAGGGCCGTGTAGGGGTTGGCTTCGCCGGTCAGCTCTGGGTAAAAAGTGGCAATGACGTAATCGGCCAGTTGCTGCAAGCGTTCCGGTTTGTCGCGGTGGTACCAGTGTTCAAACGAACCGAAGCGCACGAAACTGGGCGCCATGCGGGTGACGACGGCAGCTGTTTCCACCGTTTCGCGCATGATTGGCTGGTCCGAACCCATGATGCACAAGGCGCGCGTGGTGGGGATTTTCAGGGCCGCCATCGCTTCCGAGCATAAAAACTCGCGGATCGACGAGCGCAGCACGGCGCGGCCGTCGCCCATGCGCGAGTAGGGGGTCAGGCCGGCGCCTTTCAGCTGCAATTCCATCGGGCCCGCCGGACCGTTCAATTCACCGAGCAGGATCGCCCGGCCGTCGCCCAGCTGGCCCGCCCAGACCCCGAACTGGTGGCCCGAATACACCGCCGACAGGGGCAGCGAGCGCGCCGCCACGGCATTACCGGAAAATACTTCCACCATGTCGGGGGAAGAAAGTTGCTCGGGCGTGAGGCCGACCAATGCCGCCGCACTGGCGCTGGCCGCCACAAAATACGGCGCAGGCAGGGGCGTCGGCATCAGCCGGGTATAGAAATCGGGGGGCAGCGCGGCAAATGAATTGCTCAGCGGAAGGTCATCGGTGCGAATGGCGTATCCCAGGTAGTCGAGGTGGAGTCCTATTTTAGCGTGAGTGGATAAAATACGAGCGCGTGCGTCGTGAACAGGCAAGCCGGGCGTTTCAGCCATCGCTTGTATAATGTCGGCCCCATCAAGCTGTCCTTCCTGCATGCAAGCAAATACCACCTTCCGCGACGAATGGCTCCCGGACATCCGTAAAAACGTCCTGGCCGGCTTGACCACCTCTTTCGCGCTGGTGCCGGAATGCATCGCGTTTGCCTTGCTCGCCCACCTCAATCCTCTGTTGGGCTTGTATGGCGCCTTCATCATCTGCGCCATCACCGCCATCTTCGGCGGCCGCCCCGGCATGATCTCGGGCGCGGCCGGATCGATGGCGGTGGTGATCGTCGCCCTGGTGGCGCAGCACGGCGTGGAATACCTGCTGGCCACGGTGGTGCTGGGCGGCCTGTTGATGATGCTGTTCGGGGTGCTGCGGCTGGGCAAACTGATCCGCATGGTGCCGCATCCGGTCATGCTCGGTTTCGTGAACGGCCTGGCGATCATCATCGCCCTGGCGCAGCTGGCGCATTTCAAGCAGGCCGGGCACATCAACAGCGGCGCCGGGCAGTGGCTGCAGGGCACGCCGCTGCTGTTGATGTGCGCGCTGGTGGCCCTGACCATGGCCATCGTCTACCTGTTGCCGCGCGTGACGCGCGCGGTGCCGCCGGCGCTGGCCGCCATCCTCGGTGTCGGCCTGCTCGGCTACGCTCTCGATCTGCCCACCCGCACCCTGGGCGATCTGGCGCAGATGGCTGGCGGCTTGCCGCTGTTTCATGTGCCCACCGTCGCCGTCAACATCGATACGCTGCGCATCATCCTGCCGTACGCGGGCTTGATGGCCCTGGTTGGCTTGCTGGAAACCTTGCTGACCTTTAATTTGACCGACGACATCACGCAAACCCGCGGCCAGCCCAACCGCGAGTGCGTGGCGCTGGGGGCGGCCAATGTCGTCTCCGGCCTGTTCGGCGGTATGGGCGGCTGCGCCATGATCGGGCAGACCATGATCAACCTCGGTTCCGGCGGGCGTTCGCGCCTGTCCGGTGTGGTTGGCGGCGTGATGATCCTGCTGTTCGTGCTGTTTCTGTCGCCGCTGATCGCCCACATCCCGCTGGCCGCCCTGGTCGGCGTGATGTTCGTGGTGGCGCAGGAAACCTTCGCCTGGGGCTCGCTGCGGGTGCTGGGCAAGGTGCCCTTGCACGATGCCATCGTGGTGGTCGCGGTGACGGTGATCACGGTGTTCACCGACCTGGCCACGGCCGTGCTGTGCGGCATCGTGATCGCCGCGCTGAACTTCGCCTGGCAGCACGCACGTGACATCCGTACCGAAATCGACGACAGCAAGGCCGGCTTGCGTACATATATACCGCATGGCACCTTGTTTTTCGCCTCGGCCGCGCATTTCCAGGCGCTGTTTTCGCCCGCGGCCGATCCGTCCCGCGTCGTCCTCGATTGCCGCCACCTGCACCTGGCCGATCACTCCGCCATCGCCGCAATCGAAAGTCTGTTGCAGCGTTATGCCAGGGCCGGCAAGCACTTGCAACTGATGGCGCTGTCGCAACGTAACCAGGCCTTGCTGGACCGCGCCGGCGTGGCAATCACTGCGGCGGACGCCTGCCTGCTGTAATCCTGTAGTTCAGTACAGCATCAAGCAATAATTGCTTCAATGCCCTTGGTCTCGACCAGGTACAGCAACTTGGCAGCCGCCCCGCTGGGATGCTTGCCAGCCGATGGCGACTCCCACTTTTGCACTGTCGACAGGCTGACATTCAACATCGAAGCGAATACTTGCTGGCTCATCCTGGCGATGCCGGTGCGAATCTGCATCACCCGCTGCGGCGAGTACTCGGGGGGCGCCACGCACAGCGCATTCATGCCAGCCATATCAGCCTTGGACACCAGCCCGTAGGCGCTCAGGTCCGCCGCCGTCTCCAGCAATTCAAGCAGGACACGGTTATCGGCAGTGGTTTCCTTGTTCATGGCAAATCTCCAATAAAACACCATCGGACTTCAGCAAAGCAATTTTTTCAAACGTGGCCGCCTGCAAACTTCTGCCTACAAGTTTTGCGGCCTCCACCTCGTTCGGTGAAAAGTCGGACCCTGGTTCGCTTTTCTCGCGCCCAGCCAAAAAAAAGATCGCACAATCGTGCTGTTTGGCCACCAGCGACCGCGTCGATCCGCTTTTCCCTTGACCGGGCAAGGCGATGCGCTTCTTGCACACGCCCTGGCCCAGGTCCGCCTCGTATTCCCCGCGCTCGATTTCGTGCGCCGCCCGGCACAGCAGATCGTCCGCGATGACCTTTTTGGCCCAGCGCGCAAACGTCTTTGTCTTGAATACGTTCTTCACCTTATCGTCCTTAAAGGGTAGCACACAGTGCTATGATTAATCAAGCGCGATTTTCATATCGACGCACCAAAGCAAAAGGCCCTCCACAATGGAGGGCCTTTCAAGGTCATGCCTTATCAGCCGCCAATCAACCGCCAAGGCGATCCGAACTACCGACGCATCAAGGCAAGTTGCGCACCTTCGGCTCGCGATCCCACTGGCGCGTCTTGGCGGCGGTGATGAAGCCGGCGGCATTGCCGGCATCGACCACGCCCGCATCGGCTTGTACGCCGGCTTTGTCCAGCAAGGCCTTGGCGCCGGCGTCGACGGCAATCGCCTTGAGGTGGCCGAAAGCGTCGCGTACGAAGTCGATCGCGGCTGCTTCCTTGAGCAGCTTGGCCGCCGCATCGTCCGACAGGATGATCGCCACCGCGTCGAACATGACAGACGGCGTGCCGGCCAGCTGGCCGTCGACCTTCAGGCACGACTGGTCCGACAGTTCGACTTCGCCAATGTGCGGCGCGATGATCTTGAAATCGGCGCCTGCCTTGGTGATTGCCGCCGTGATGGCGTTGACCAGGGCCGAATCGGAGCCGTCCGACACCAGCACGCCGACGGCGCGCCCTTGCAGGGTGTCCTTCATCTTGCCGATGATTTGCAGGGCGGGCGAGGGCGGCATGTCTTCGGCCGGGGTGTCGGTCGGGAATGGATCGGGCAGCTTTTTCATGCCAAGGCCGGTGGCGACGCGCTGAGCCAGCGTTTCATCGACCCGGCGCAGGTGGCTGACCATGGTTTCGCGGATGTGCGGGTGCTCGACCTTGGACAACTCGAACACCAGGGCGGCGGCCATGTGGGTTTGCTCTGGCGCCGTCTGGCTGTTGAAAAACATGCGCGCCTGGCTGTAATGGTCGGCAAAGGTTTCCGAACGGATGCGCGCATGCGTGCCATTTTCCGCAGATGCAAAGCTGCGGAAGCCGCGGGTGCTCTCGCGCGGACCGTCCTTCATCAGCGAATTCGGCTCGTAGGCGACGCGGCCGACCGGCTGGCTCATCTGCATGTGGCCGTCGCGCTGGTTGTTCGACACCGGCACCTTGGCCGCATTGATCGGAATCTGGTGGAAATTCGGCCCGCCCAGGCGCGACAATTGGGTGTCGAGATAGGAGTGCAGGCGGCCGTGCAGCAAAGGATCGTTGGAAAAATCGAGTCCTGGCGGTACGTGCGACGGGCAAAAGGCGACTTGCTCGGTCTCTGCAAAGAAATTGTTCGGCCAGCGATTCAAGGTCATTTTGCCGATGACTTTGAGTGGGATCAATTCTTCCGGGATCAGCTTGGTCGAATCGAGGTGATCGAACGGGAACTTGGCGGCATCTTCTTCGGTGAACAGCTGGACCGCCAGATCCCATTCCGGAAAGTTGCCGGCGGAAACATTCTCGAACATGTCGCGGCGGTGGAAGTCGGGATCGGCGCCGGCGATTTTGACGGCCTCGTCCCACAGGGTCGATTGCAGGCCAAGCCTCGGACGCCAGTGGAATTTGACGAAGGTCGATTTGCCTTGCGCATCGAGCAGGCGGAAGCTGTGAATGCCGAAACCTTCGATCATGCGCAGCGAGCGCGGCAGGGTGCGGTCCGACATCGCCCACATGATCATGTGCAGCGACTCGGGGGACAGTGAAATGAAATCCCAGAAGGTGTCGTGCGCCGAGGCCGCTTGCGGAAAGCCGCGGTCCGGTTCCATCTTGACCGAGTGGATCAGATCAGGAAACTTGATGGCATCCTGGATGAAGAACACCGGGATGTTATTGCCGACCAGGTCCCAGTTGCCTTCCTTGGTATACATCTTGACGGCAAAGCCGCGCACGTCGCGCGGCGTATCAACCGAACCGGCGCCACCGGCGACCGTCGAAAAGCGCGCGAATACCTCGGTTTTCTCACCCACTTCAGTAAGGATTTTCGCGGTGGTGTACTGGGCCAGCGATTCGGTCAGCTCGAACACGCCATGCACGCCGGTGCCGCGCGCGTGCACGATGCGTTCAGGAATGCGCTCATGGTCGAAATGGGTGATTTTTTCGCGAAGAATAAAATCTTCCAGCAGGGTCGGACCGCGGGTGGAGGCGCGCAGCGAATTCTGGTTGTCCGAAACGGGCACGCCCTGGTTGGTGGTCAAGGGGGTGCCGCTATCGCGCTGGTGCAACTCGCCGCCGTTGCCGACATCGGTGGTGAGCGCGCCGGCCGGATCGGGTTTGGCCGCGGCCACCTTGGTGGGCAGGCTGTCGCCAGTTGATTGCTCGTTCGCCATTTTGTATTCCTTATGAAATGTTACTTATCAAGCCAAATTGTGTATTAAGTATAGCCATGCGCCAGCTCCACACGCTTGCATTTTTATCTATGGGTCTGATAGCTTGCGCAGCCAAACTGCTTGTGCGGCATGCGCAGGCAGCGGCTGGTGCAGCGCAACATCGAAAAGTATTGACTGTTTTAGCACGGTCGTACGAAACTCAATCATTACATAGCGACCACAGGAGCGCGCGCAGTGTCCCACACCCAGCAGTCCTATCCCCAGAGCCCGCTCATGGGTCAGATGATGAGCCAGCCACTGCTCATTTCCGGCATCATCGAATTCGCCGCCCGCCATTTCGGCCATGCCGAGATTGTTTCGCGCCGGGTCGAAGGCGATATGCACCGCTACACCTACCGCGACTGCCGCGACCGCGCCAAGCGGGTCGGCCATGCCCTGCAAGGGCTGGGCATCCAAATGGGCGAGCGGGTTGCCACCCTGGCCTGGAACGGTTACCGTCACATGGAGCTGTATTACGGCGTGTCCGGATCGGGGGTGGTGCTGCACACCATCAACCCGCGGCTGCATCCGGAACAGATCGCCTACATTGTCAATCACGCCGAAGACCAGGTGCTGTTTTTCGATCTCACCTTTCTACCCCTGATCGAGGCGGTGGCCGCGCACTGCAAGACGGTCAAGGCCTTTGTCCTGATGGCGGATCGCGATCGCATGCCGGAAAGCACGAAAATTCCGAATCTGATGTGCTACGAAGATTTACTCGCCAGCAGCTCGTCGGATTACGAGTGGCCCTTGTTCGACGAGAACTCGGCCGCCTCGCTGTGCTACACCTCGGGCACCACCGGCAACCCCAAGGGCGCCCTCTATTCGCACCGCTCGACCGTGCTGCATTCCTACGCCTCGTCGATGCCGAACGCCCTGAACGTGTCGGCGCGCGACACCGTACTGCCGGTGGTGCCGATGTTCCACGTCAACGCGTGGGGGCTGCCGTATTCCGTGCTGCTGTCGGGCGCCAAGATGGTGTTTCCCGGCGCCGCGCTCGACGGCAAGTCGCTGTATGACTTGTTCGAGGCCGAAGGCGTGACGTTCTCGGCCGGCGTGCCGACCGTCTGGTTGGGCCTGATCAATTACGCGGTCCAGAACGATTTGCAATTCTCCACGTTCAAACGCACGGTGATCGGCGGCTCGGCCTGCCCGCCAGCCATGATGGATACATTGATGGACCGTTTCGGCGTCGAAGTGGTGCATGCCTGGGGGATGACGGAAATGTCGCCGCTGGGCACCGCCGGGGTACTGCAGGCGCACCACCTGGCCTTGCCCAAGGAAGAGCAACGCAAGGTGCTGCAAAAACAGGGGCACGCCATTTACGGCGTCGACATGAAAATCGTCGACGACGACGGCACCGAGTTGCCTTGGGACGGCGCCACCTACGGCCACTTGCTGGTAAAAGGCCCGTGGATCATCGCCAGCTATTTTAAAAACGAAGGGGGCGAGGTGCTGCAGGACGGCTGGTTCCCGACCGGCGACGTCGCCACCATCGACGCCGACGGCTACCTGCAAATTACCGACCGCAGCAAGGACGTTATCAAGTCCGGCGGCGAGTGGATCGGCACCATCGACCTGGAAAACATCGCCATGGCCCATCCGGCCGTGCTGCAGGCCGCCTGCATTGGCATCTACCACCCGAAGTGGGATGAGCGTCCACTGCTGCTGGTGGTAAAACGCCCCGGCATGGACCTCGCGCGCGAAGACCTGCTGGCGTTCTTCGAGGGCAAAGTGGCGAAATTCTGGATGCCGGACGACGTCAGTTTTATCGAGGCCTTGCCGATGGGTGCCACCGGCAAGATTCAAAAGAACAAATTGAGAGAGCAATTCAAGGAGTACAAGCTGCCTGCTAGCTGATTAATAAAACTAATAAACGTTGTTTGCCCGACCCAACCAAAACAAAACGATAGGTGGAGACATATGAGCAAGCTGTTTGGCAAGACCCCGGTATCCGTACGCACCATCGCCGCCGCTGTTGCATTGACCTGCATCAGCGCCGCCGCGCAGGCCGAGACAGTAAAAATCGCGTTCATCGACCCGCTCTCGGGACCGTTCGCACCGGTGGGACAAAACCAGCTGCACAGTTTCCAGGCAATTGCCGATCTCGCCACCAAGGACAAATGGGCGGGCGAGCACAAGATCGAAGTGGTCGGCTTCGACAACAAGGCCAGTCCGCAGGAATCCTTGACCCAATTGAAAGCGGCGATCGACCAGGGTTACCGCTACATCACCCAGGGCAACGGCTCAGGCGTCGGCCTGGCCCTGCTCGATGCCGTCAACAAGCACAATGAACGCAATCCCGGCAAGGAAGTGGTGTTTTTGAACTACGCCGCCATCGATCCGGACATGACCAACAGCAAGTGCAGCTTCTGGCACTTCCGCTTCGACGCCAATTCCTACATGAAGATGGAGGCGCTGACCTCGTACATGGCGCCCAACAAGGACATC
>JAQGNM010000292.1 GCA_028291845.1 Massilia sp.
GAAAGCGCCCAGCGTAGGCGGCAGCGTCGCGGCGGTCCAGCTTGATTCGTCCAGTCGTGCAAAACCTGCGTCGAGCCGGTGACGGGTCAATAAATGCTTTCGTCGGTAACAGTTCGCGCGGTCACAGATTCAACTGCCCCGATAAGTCGAATACGACCACGGCGTCACCACCAGCGGCACGTGGTAATTCTGGGTGGCGTCGGCGATGCCGAAGGCCAATGTCACCTTGTCGACGAAGCGCGGACTGGGCAGGTCGACGCCGTGTGCGGCAAAGTAGTCGCCGGCGGCAAATACCAGTTCGTATTGCCCGGCGCGCATGGTCTCGCCCTCGAGCAGAGGCGTGCTGCAGCGGCCGTCGTCGTTGGTGATGTCGACTTTCAGCAGGCGGCGCTCGCTGATGGCGACCGCGTACAGCTCGATGCGCATACCCACGCCGGGTTTGCCGCGGGTGGTGTCGAGAACGTGTGTGCTGAGTTTGCCCATGGCTGCCTCCGGTCGATGATGTGGGTTGGTTCAGGACATTATATGATGCGCTTTCAAACCTTCACGGCAGGCCTCGATGAGCACTTACGACAATTATCCCCGCGATCTGGCCGGCTACGGCCGCGACGTTCCCCATGCGCGCTGGCCCGGCCAGGCCCGTATCGCCGTGCAATTCGTGCTCAATTACGAAGAGGGCGGCGAAAACAATGTGCTGCACGGCGATCCGGCGTCCGAAACGTTTTTGTCGGAAATCATCGGCGCCCAGGCCTTTCCGATGCGCCACATGAGCATGGAGTCGCTGTATGAATACGGCTCGCGCGCCGGCCTGTGGCGTCTATTGCGCATGTTTGAAGCGAGAAACATGCCGCTGACGGTGTTCGGCGTGGCCATGGCCTTGAAGCGCCATCCCGAGGCGGTGGCGGCGTTTCGCCAGCTCGGCCACGAAATCGCCTGCCACGGCCTCAAGTGGATCTCCTACCAGAACGTCGACATCGACACCGAGCGCGCCCACATGGCCGAAGCCGTGCAAATCATGCGCGAGCTGACTGGCGGCGCGCCGCTGGGCTGGTACACCGGGCGCGATTCGCCCAACACCCGCCGCCTGGTGGTCGAACACGGCGGTTTTACCTACGACGCCGACAACTACGGCGACGACTTGCCGTTTTACGACAAGGTGGTGCTGGCCGACGGCTCGCTTCACTCCCAACTTGTGGTGCCGTACACCCTCGACTCGAACGACATGCGCTTCGCCGCCATGCAGGGTTTTAATTCGGGCACGCAGTTCTTTGATTATTTAAAAGATTCTTTCGATACCTTGTATGCGGAAGGCGATCCGGCCGGGCTCGATCGTCCGAAGATGCTGTCGGTCGGCCTGCACTGCCGGATTGCCGGCCGGCCGGGCAGGGCGGCGGCGCTGGCGAGGTTTTTGGATTATGTGCAGTCGCACGATAAAGTGTGGGTGGCGAGGAGGATTGATATTGCGGAGCATTGGTTGGCCGAGCATCCGGGGGGGACTGGCACAAGCGCGTAGCGCGCAGATGCCTGTCCCATGTTCGATCAGCGGCAAAGTGTGCTTGCTCTCAAGCATGGGACAGGCACCTTCGGAGCCAGTCCCCCCTTCTTATAAGCGATATCATCAATTTCATATAATCCCCCATCCCCCCGGTGTTAATCTAGTAAGCTGGGATAACACCGAGGCCAGCATGTCAGATCCGATCCGTTTCCATTACCAGGGCGCCGTGCGCGAAGTGCGCGATTCGGCGCCCACGCGCACCGTGTTGCAATACTTGCGCGAGGATTTGCATTGCACCGGCACCAAGGAAGGCTGTGCCGAGGGCGATTGCGGCGCTTGCACGGTGGTGGTCGGCTCGCTCGAAGATGGCGAGCTGAAAATGAAGGCCGTCAATTCCTGCATCCAGTTCCTGCCGACCCTCGACGGCAAGGCGCTGTTTTCGGTGGAAGACGTGGCGCAATCTGATGGCAGCCTGCATCCGGTGCAACAGGCGCTGGTCGAATGCCATGGTTCCCAATGCGGCTTTTGCACGCCGGGCTTCGTCATGTCGCTGTGGGGCATGTACCTGAAGCAGGAAGGCAAAAAGCCGGCCCGCTGCGAAATCGACGACACCCTGTCGGGCAACCTGTGCCGCTGCACCGGCTACCGCCCGATCATCGAAGCAGCCTACCGCATGAGCGAGCTGCCGCCGGTCAGCTTCGACAGCGCCGCCCTGGCCCAGCAGCTGGCCTCCCTCAAACGCGACCGCATGGCGGTCTACGCCGCCGGCGGCCAGCGCTTCTTCGCCCCGCGCACGCTCGATGAGCTGTCCGCCGTGCGCGCCGAACACCCTGCCGCCTTGCTGCTGGCCGGCTCCACCGACATCGGCCTGTGGGTCACCAAGCAGATGCGCGAACTGGGCGACATCATTTATTTAGGCCACGTCGATGCCCTCAAAGCCATCGCCGAGGCGGACGGCTACATCGACATCGGCGCCGGCGCCACCCTGGAAGACGCCTACGCCGCCATCTGCCGCCACTATCCGGAGCAGTTGAAGGAGATGTGGCAGCGCTTTGCCTCGCTGCCGATCCGCCAGGCCGGCACCTTCGGCGGCAACGTCGCCAACGGCTCGCCGATCGGCGACTCGATGCCGTGGCTGATCGCCATCGGCGCGCAGCTGGTGCTGCGCGGTCCGCAAGGCGAGCGAAGCATGCCGCTCGAAGACTTTTACCTCGGCTACCAGCAGAAGGATTTACAAGCCGGCGAATTCGTGCGGGCGGTGCGGGTGCCGCTGCCACAGGAGGGCATCCAGTTCCGCACCTATAAACTGGCCAAGCGCTTCGACCAGGACGTCTCGGCGGTGTGCGCGGCGTTCGCGTTCAAGCTCGAAGGCGATGTCGTCGCCTCGGCCCGCATCGCCTTTGGCGGCATGGCCGCCACTCCCAAACGGGCCGCGCAAACCGAAGCGTTCCTCGCCGGCCGCCGCTGGGACGAGGCCACCGTCAAGGCGGCCATGCAGCTGCTGGCCGACGATTATGCTCCGCTGTCGGACATGCGCGCCTCGAGCGGCTACCGCATGCAGGCGGCGCAGAATCTGCTGCGCCGCTTCTGGTTCGAAACCAGGCTCGAGCAGCCGCTGGCGAGCGCCCAGGTCAATGCATTCAAGGGGGTGACAATATGAATGACGGCATGAACGATGGAATAAACCATGGCGGCGTACCGGTGTCACAGGCGTGGCGCGCGGTCGGCGTGTCGCGCGAGCACGAGTCGGCCAGCCTGCACGTGCTGGGCCAGGCCACCTATACCGACGATATTCCAGAAGTGCAGGGCACCCTGCACGCGGCGCTCGGCCTGTCCACCAGGGCGCATGCGCGCATCGCCGCCATCGATCTGTCGAAGGTGCGCGCCGCGCCGGGCGTGGCCGGCGTGTTCGCCGTCGGCGACATCCCCGGCCTGAACGATTGCGGCCCAATCATCCACGACGATCCGATCTTCGCCGACGGCCTGGTGATGTACGTCGGCCAGCCGATGTTTATCGTTGCCGCCGCCACCCACGACCAGGCCCGGCGCGCCGCCCGGCTGGCCGAGGTCACCTACGAGGAACTACCGGCAATCCTGACGCCGCAGGCGGCCAAGGCAGCCGGCTCCTTCGTGCTGCCGCCGATGCGCCTGGCGCGTGGCGACTACCAGGCCGCGTTCGAGGCCGCCCCGCACCACGTCGAGGGCGAGCTGTACGTCGGCGGCCAGGAGCAGTTTTACCTGGAAGGCCAGATCGCCTATGCCATCCCCAAGGAAAACCACGGCATGCAAGTGCTGGCCTCGACCCAGCACCCCAGCGAAATGCAGCACGTGGTGGCCCACGCGCTCGGTCTGCACTCGCACAACGTGGTGGTCGAATGCCGGCGCATGGGCGGCGGCTTCGGTGGCAAGGAATCGCAGTCGGCCCTGTGGTGCGCCGCCGCCGCGATCGCCGCGTATAGACTGAAGCGGCCGGTCAAGCTGCGCGCCGACCGCGATGACGACATGCTCGTCACCGGCAAGCGCCACTGCTTTTATTATGAGTACGCGGTCGGCTACGACGATGACGGACGCATTTGCGGCGCCCGCGTCGACATGGTCAGCCGCGCCGGCTATTCGGCCGATTTGTCGGGCCCGGTCGCCACGCGCGCCGTCTGCCACTTCGACAACACATATTATTTGTCCGACGTCGACATCCGCGCCGCCTGCGGCAAGACCAACACCCAGTCGAACACCGCCTTCCGCGGCTTCGGCGGGCCGCAGGGCGCGATTGCCATCGAATACGTCATCGACGAAATCGCCCGCAAGCTGCGCCGCGATCCGCTCGATATCCGCCGCCTGAATTTCTACGGCCAGGACGAGCGCAACGTCACGCCCTACGGTCAAGTGGTGGTGGACAACGTCATCGGCAAGCTGGTCGACGAGCTCGAGGAAAGCAGCGGCTACCGCGCGCGCCGCGGCGCCATCGACGCCTTCAACGCCGGCAGCCCGGTGCTGAAAAAAGGTCTCGCGCTCACCCCCGTCAAATTCGGCATCGCCTTCAATGTCACCCACCTGAACCAGGCCGGCGCGCTGGTGCACGTGTATGTCGACGGCTCGATCCTGGTCAACCACGGCGGCACCGA
>JAQGNM010000328.1 GCA_028291845.1 Massilia sp.
AGTGGTGATTTTCGTCATCGCCCTGGTGTTTGTCTTCAAGACCATCAACGTGGTGCCGCAGCAGCACGCCTGGGTGGTTGAGCGGCTCGGCAAATACCACGCCACCCTGGCGCCTGGATTGAATATCGTGGTGCCCTTCATCGACCGTATCGCCTACAAGCACGTATTGAAAGAGATCCCGCTCGACGTGCCGCCGCAGGTGTGCATCACGCGCGACAACACCCAACTGCAGGTCGACGGCATCTTGTATTTCCAGATCACCGATCCGATGCGCGCTTCCTACGGTTCGTCGAACTACATTACCGCCATCACCCAGCTGGCGCAAACCACCCTGCGCTCGGTGATCGGCAAGATGGAACTCGATAAAACCTTCGAGGAACGCGATCACATCAACACCGCCATCGTCAATGCCATCGACGAGTCCGCCGCCAACTGGGGCGTGAAGGTGCTGCGTTATGAAATCAAGGATTTGACGCCGCCCAAGGAAATCTTGCATGCGATGCAGGCGCAGATTACCGCCGAGCGCGAAAAGCGCGCCCTGATCGCCGCTTCGGAGGGCCGCAAACAGGAGCAGATCAACATCGCCGACGGTGAACGGGCGGCGGCGATCGCCCGCTCGGAAGGCGAAAAGCAAGCCTCGATCAACCGCGCGCAGGGCCAGGCGGCGGCGATCGTGGCGCTGGCCGAGGCCTCGGCCACGGCGCTGCGCGATGTCGGCGAGGCGATCACATCACCTGGCGGGCGCGACGCGGTCGACTTGCGGGTGGCGGAAAAATACGTCGATGCTTTTGCCAACCTGGCCAAAGTCAACAATTCGATCATCATCCCGTCGAACCTGGGAGAAATGAGCGGCATGATCGCCAGCGCAATGCAGATCGTCAAGGCGCAGAAATGATGGCAGGGGGTTAAGACTTACCTCAGGATCGCCCGGTATAAAGTCAACACACCATTACCGGGGATCGACAATGAAACACTGGCTGCGCGCGAACAAGGGCTTTCTGGCGTTCTTATTGCTGTTCGGGGTGTTCCGCACCGCCGTGGCCGACTGGAATCCGATTCCTTCCGGGTCGATGCGCCCGAACCTGCTCGAGGGCGACGTGGTGTTGGTCAACCGACTGGCCTACGACCTCAAGCTGCCGCTTACCAGCGTCTCGCTGGCCCGGCTGGGCGAACCGCAACGGGGCGACGTCGTGACGTTTTATTCGCCGCAGGACGGCACTCATCTGATCAAGCGCCTCATTGCGCTGCCGGGCGACGTCGTCGAAATGCGCGATGAGCGCTTGATCATCAATGGCAAGCCGGCAGAATACCTGGTGCAGGACGCGGTCGGCGAGGCGCTGGCCGGGACGGGCAGCCGCACGGTCACCGCCTTGCGGCTTGCCGAAACCATCGACGGCCATGCGCACCGCATTCAAGTTCTGCCGCAGATCGAGGCGCGGCGTGACTTTGCGCCGGTCACCATACCCCCGGACCAGTTCATGATGTTGGGCGACAATCGCGACAACAGCGCCGATTCCCGCTACATCGGCCTGGTGCCGCGCAAGCTGCTGATCGGCCGCGCCGAGCGGGTGCTGGTGTCGGCTGACATGCTGGGCAACTGGCATCCGAGAACCGAGCGCTTCGGCATGTCGCTGGCGCGCTGAACGCGCCCGTTTATCCCGGTACAAGCTTGCAGAATGCCGGCTTGACGCCAGTCGCCGGTTCACGTCAATAAACTCGATCGGGTAAAATTCGTCCCTGCGCCACGTGGGTGGCGCGTTTTATTTGACTGGGTAGCGATGCAGCGTGTGATGACCGTGATTTTGGCCTTTCTGGGCATGGTGGGAGCTCTGGCCATCGACACCTACTTGCCGTCGATTCCGGCGATCGGACGCGAGTTCGCCGTCGGTCCGGTGGCCGTGCAGCAAACCCTCTCGATTTTCCTGTTTTGCTTTGCCTTCATGATGCTGTTCTACGGCACCTTGTCCGATTCGTTCGGCCGCCGCCCGGTGATCATGGTGGCCTTGGCGGTGTATACCGTCGCCTCGCTGGGCGCGGCGCTGGCGCCCAGTTTCGGCGCTTTGCTGGCGGCGCGCGCGCTGCAGGGCCTGGCGGCCGGCGCCGGCTCGGTGGTGGGCGCGGCGATGGTGCAGGACCGCTTCAAGGGCGCCGAGGCGCAAAAAATCATGTCGCACATCATGATGGTGTTCGGCCTGGCGCCGGCCATCGCGCCGATCTTCGGCGGCTGGCTGCACGTCCATTTCGGCTGGCGCGCGACCTTTTATTTTCTCGCCATCTTTGGCTGCCTGATGTGGCTGCTGGTGTGGCGCGCCTTGCCGGAGTCGCTGCCGCTTGACAAGCGGGCAAGATTCCACCCTGGCGAGATCGCCGCCAATTACCTGAAGGTGCTGATTAATCCGCGCTTCGTGCTGCTGGCGCTGACGGTCGGGATGGCCTCCGGCGGCCTGTCGCTGTACATCGGTTCGGCGGCCAATTTTGTGATGGAAATTTTGCGCCTGCCGGAAACCGCCTTCGGCTGGATGTTCATCCCCTTGATCAGCGGCATGGTGCTCGGTTCGGCCTGGGCCGGCAAAGCCGCCGCCAAGGTCGCCCCGGTGCGCATGAAGTGGATCGGCTTTGCCATCATGTTCGCCGGCGCCATCGCCGGCGTGGTGCACGGCTTGCTGTTCGCGCCCGCCATCCCCTGGTCGGTGCTGCCCTTGATGATTTTCACCTTCGGCCTGGCCGCCGCCATGCCGGCAATCCAGATGAGCGCGTTTGAACTGTTTCCCGACAACCGCGGTCTGTCGTCGTCGATGCTGTCGTTCATCCAGATGATCGCCTTTGCCCTGGTCTCCGGCCTGGTCGCGCCGCTGCTGTTCGGCAGCGCTTTGAAACTGGCCTCGGGCATGCTGGCCGGTGTGGTGCTGGCGTTTGTTTGCTGGCGCTTGAGTGCGATGAAGCGCTTCGCTGTGCCGGCGGCGGCGGCCTCAGCGGTCGATGCCGAGGTCGCGGCGGTCGCCTCGCTGGAGCGCTCCATTTAGTTTCAGGACGAAAAAAAAACCGCCAGGCCTGGCGGTAATGGTGTTCAGTTAAGGCGGGAGTGCGCACCCAATGGGACAGGCACCTGCGGCGCCAGTCCCCCTGCTGCTGAGGATCCGGG
>JAQGNM010000346.1 GCA_028291845.1 Massilia sp.
TTTAGGCTCTTCCACCGGGACTTCAGCCGGCGCCGGTGGTGGCGCCGGCGCTGCGACGGGCGTGCTTGCCGGCGCGGCCGGAAACAGCGAGGGCGGGGCAATCGGCGCCGCCGCGGGCGCCTGTGACGGCACCAGCGGCGCCGGCCCGCTCGCCACGAAATGCCAGTCCGAGATGCGCTGCCGGTTCTCGAAGCCGACCAGGCGCGGGTCGAAATTGGCGACCTTGAAAGGCTGCGCGTTCGACTTGCTGTACACGGCGACGATGCCCTTCTGGTCGCCGATCCAGATGATTCCCCAGTCGGTCGTGCCGGTCATCGGATCGACAAAGATCTTGCGCAGGTGGCGGCGGATGGCCGGGCTGCGATTGTCCTTCAGCAGTTCCTGCAAGGTCGGCGGCTGGGTCGGCTGGCCCGGCGGGGTGGCGGCGGCGTAACTGGTCAGGGCGTCGGCGAAGGCCGCGCCGACGAACAGCAGTTCTTCCTCGGCGGCGGCGCGGCGCAGCAGCGCGTCGATTTTGAGGGTGGCCGCGCCGACCAGCCCCAGCACCGTCACCAGGATGATCATCCCCAGATAGGTGAACCCACCCTGCCGCTGCTTTTTCATCACCAGTCCGCGTACGGCTTGCCGTTGCGGTCATTGCCCGGCGCGCCGCTCTTGATGGTGTACACGCCACCCTTGCCGCCGTCTTCCGGCGGCACCAGGATCCAGGTGCTGCTGCTCTCGGTAATCGGGTCGATCGGCACCGCACGGATGTATTTTTTCTCGACCAGCTGGTCGAGCGTATCGGGATAGCGGCCGGTGTCGCTGTAAAACTGGTCGATGACGGCGCGGGTATTGCGCAGGTTGTCGGCCAAAATCGTATCCTTGGCACTGTCGATACTGGGGAAGAAGCGCGGCACGGCCAAGGTCAGCAACAGCGCGACGATGCCGAGCACCACCAGCAGCTCGATCAGGGTGAAGCCGCGCGCACGAATATTCATCATTTTTACCATTTGCGCTTTACCATTTGCGATAAGCGATGCCGTTCAAGCCGATCCGCTCCGAGCCGGACATGACATCGTAGACATCGTCGCCCTCGCGCGGATCGTTCGCTTCGCTGGCGTAGCTGCGCTTGGTCCAGGTATCGGCATCGGCCTTGTCGGCATCGCCGCCGAACGGGTCGCGCGGCAGCCGGCGCAAAAAGAACACCTTGCTGCGCTTGGGACTGCGCAGGTCGATCACGCCGTCGACCAGCACCTCCAGCTTGGGCGGATAGCCGGTGGCGCCGGCCGTCTTGGCGATGCGCCCCTCGTCGCTGGCCTTTTTATAGGCGTCGATGGCGTTGCGGATCTCGCGCAGCGCCACCCGCAGCTCCTGCTCATGGCGGCGCTGGATCGTCACCTGCGCCGCCGGCGCGACGATGGTGCCGAGCAGCGCCAGGATCGCCAGGGTCACCAGCAGTTCGATCAGGGTGAAGCCGCGCTGTTTCATCTGGCCGGAGTCTGCACCGGCGTGGTGGCCGGGGCGCCGGCTGGCACCGCCCCCGGTACTGGCGCCGCCGCTGGAACATTATTGACGCCAGGCGTCATGGTCGGCGTGGCCGGCATGGCGTCGCTCGGCAGCGTGGCCGGCGCGGCCACCGGCACCGGCGTGGCCTGCTGCTGCGGCTGCTGCGCCGGCGCCAGGTTCGGCATCACCGGCACGGCCATGCGGGTGGGCGGCGTCGCCAAGGTCGAGGTGTTGGGCGAAGACGGCACCACCGAGCCGCCGCCGGCAGTGCCGACCGCGCCGGGGCCGGACGGCGGCAAGGCCTGGCCCGGCAGCATGGTCAACCTGACCGGTGCATCCGGCCGGCGGCGGAAGCTGCCTTCGGTGCCGGCGTTGAACTCGGAAGCGTTCAAGGCCGGGCGCTGGATGTTGCGCACCAGGTGCGGCGTGATCGACAGTACGATCTCGCTCTTGTCCGACTGATCGCGCCCGCTGCCGAACAAGCGTCCGACCAGCGGCAGGCTGCCCAGCAAAGGCACCTTGTTGCCGCTGCTGCGCTCTTCATTGTTGATCAAGCCGGCCAGCACCTGGTTTTCGCCATCCTTCAACTGCAGCATGGTGCTGGCGGTGCGGGTGCCGACCTTCGGCACCTGGGAGCCGGCCTTGGTGGTCACCATTTCGATCAGGTTCGATACTTCGAGGCCGATACGGATCGCCACCTCGTTATTGAGGAAAATGGTCGGCTCGACGTTCAGGGTCAGACCGACGTCGAGATAGGTGACCGATTCGGACAAGGTGCCGCCGGTCAGCCCCGGGGTGGTGATCGAGGTGACCACCGGGATCTTGTCGGCGATGACGACCTTGGCTTTTTCACGGTTGCGCACGCGGATGCGCGGATTGGCCAGGGTGTTCGAATCGCCGTCGGTCTTGTTGGCGTTGATCGAGGCGCCGATGCCGCTGACGCTGATGGTGCCGCCATTCAGGTTGCGCAAGGTGTCGATGGTGATCGGGCCGCCGCTGCCGGCCAGCGGCGCGAAACCAATCGAAGTCGGCCACGATACGCCCAGCTCGAGCAGGCGGCTGCGCTTGATTTCAAGGACCTCGACATCGAGCATCACTTCCGGCTCGGCCACGTCCTGCAGCGCCACCAGGCGGGTGGCCAGCCTGATCGCTTCCGGGCTGTCGCGCAGGATCACCAGGTTGAGCTTCTCATCGACCACCACGTCGCGCGATTTCAGGATCGTCTTGAGCGTGTTGGAGACACTCTTGGCATCGGCATTGGCCAGGAAGAAGGTCTTGACCGTCATCTCCTGGTATTCCTTCAATTTGGCCGCCACGTTGGGGAAAATCAGCACCGTGTTGCCGTCCATGATCTGCTGCTCGAGCTGGTTGCTCACCAATAGATAATAGACAGCCTGCTCCACCGTACTGTTCTTCAGGAAGATCGAAGTGCGCTGGTCGGTCTTGACGTCCTTGTCGAACAAAAAATTCAGGCCGGAGCGGCGCGAGATCACCTCGAACACCTGTTTCAGGGAGGCGTCGCGAAACTCGATATTGATCGGCAGCTTATAGGCTGCCGCCAGGCCGGCGTCGGGCGCGGCCACCAGGGTTTTTTCCGTCACCTGGGCCAGCAGCAGGCGCGCCGGCTCGTAAGCCGGACGTTCGGACAGGATCGCGTTGAGCTTCTGGCGCGCCGACTCGTAATCGCCGCGCTGGTAGCTGGCCTGCGCCTCGCTGAACATGGCTGCCTGGCGCGCGTCCGCTTCCAGCAAGCGCAGGCCGGCGCGCGCGCGTTCATTGGCCGGATCGATGGCCAGCGCGCGTTTCACATCGGCCATCGCCACCTGCGGACGGTTCTCCGCCAGCGCGCGCTCGGCCTGTTCGAGCAGGCGGGTGACGGTGCGGTCGCGCGCCTGCAGATAGCTTGCCTTGTACTGCGCATTGCCCGGTTCGGCCGCCATCGCCTCGCGGTATTTCAGCAGGCCCGCCTCGACCTGTTCGGCGGCAACCAGCTTCTGGCCGTCGTTGTACGCCATCTGGCCGGCGCACCCGGACAGCGCCAGCGCGGTCAGGACGGCCAGCGCCAGGCGGTTCAAACAAGGGCCGCGAAAATCGGATGGCATCACTCGGGTACTCCAATATTGATCTGTTGGACCTGCTTCAAAGGCAGGTAAGTCATGGTCATCGATGGCGGGGCGATGGCGTCGACGCGGTAGACGCCGTCGACGACCGTCTCCTTGCGGACGATCAGGGTCTCGCTGCCGCGCGCCAAAAACACTTCCCACACGCCGTTTTCGAGCACCTTGCCGAGATAGGTGAACGGCAGCGGCGGCGCCACCGGCGGTGGCGGCGGCGCCGGTTTCGGCGGCGGTGGCGGCGGGGTCCAGTTCTGCACGCCGAAGGCGGTGCCAGGTGCCCCACCCTGTTCCATCAACTGCTCGCGCGGCAGCAGTGCCAGCACGATCGGCGTCGCCACGGTCTTGCCGCTGACGCCGACGCCGGCACGGGCCGGCGCCGCCGTGCCTTGCGCTTTACCGGCGTTGCGCGGCGCCGCCTCGACCACCTCGCCGGAAGGCGATTTGTCGCCAAA
Organism: Massilia sp.; assembly: GCA_028291845.1. GTDB lineage: Bacteria > Pseudomonadota > Gammaproteobacteria > Burkholderiales > Burkholderiaceae_D > JAFCUW01. Next base: position 4,058 of record JAQGNM010000346.1, read on the forward strand.
AAACGCAAAGGCGGCGGCCACCAGCAAGGCGGCGCCCAGCGCCAGGTGACGGGGCTTCATGGCGTACCCTGCAAATACAAGGTGAAGCGCACGCGCGCCTCGACGCCGCTCTGGCCGATGCTGTCGCGTTTAAAACTGATGTCGTCGAGCGAAGCGAAGGGAATCGCCCGCAGCGCCGCCATGGCGAATTGCCAGATGGCGCCGTAGCTGCCCTTTACCGGCAGGTTCACCTGGTAGGTCGAAAAGCCGCCGTCGCGCACCACCGCCGACTTGTACTCGCCCTGGCTCAAGACGATGCCGTTCTTGGCGGCCAGCGCGAACAGGGTGCCGACCTGTTGCTCGACGTAGCGGCGCTCGCCCAGCACCTCGTGAAACTGCGCCAGGTTGGCGCTGCTCGAAGTGGGGGCGTCTGCCGCAAGCGTGGTCGGTGCCGGAGCGGCCGCCGGCGCCGGTGTAGCCGCCGCCGTCAAGGCGGCGATACGCCGCTCGCTCTGCGCGCTGCGCAGCGGCAGCAGCCAGGCCAGCGCGACGGCGCCGATCAGCGCCAGCGCCATAGCCAGGCACAGCAAGGGCCCGCGCGCCAGCACCCACAGGCGCAGCCTTAAAAACATGGCGGCGGCGTTCATCGGCCACCCCACGGCGCATCGATTTCAAACCGCACCGGGCGGTTCGGATCGACCTCGTTGATTTCATGGCGCAGCAGCACCACGTCGCCGAACAGTTGCTGGCGCTTGAGCTGCTCGACGTAGGCAATCATCGATTCGGCATCCCTGGTTTCGGCGGTGATTTTCAAACTCTGGCGGCGCGGATCGGGCTCCAGCGCCAGCAGCGCGACGCCGGCCGGGGTGGCCGCGCCGATGGCGTCGCGCAGCGCCGGCCACGGCAGATTCAATTGCAGGATGGCGCCGTTGACGGCGTTGGCCTGGGCGGCGTCGATGACGGCGGCCGGCGCGGCGGCGACCACCACCGCTGCCGCTTTCGGCGGGGCGACCGTGGCGCGCACCGCCGCCAACTGCGCCGCCAGGGCGTTCTGGCGCGCAAGCATTTGCGCGGCCAGCGCGAGCGCGGCGCCGCACAGGATCAGACCCAGCGCCAGCAGCGCCCAGCCGCGCGGGCCCAGCCGGTACCAGCTGCGCGCCAGCGAGGCCGGCGCGAAATCGATGGCGATGCGTTTCATGCGGCGCTCCCGGACAAGGCCAGCAAGGCCGCCGCAGACAAGCCCGGCCGCGCCTCGCCCAGCACCACGCAGTCGGGCGCCGCGCGCCACGCCGCCGGCACCTCACCACACAGGCGCAGGTGCGGCTGCCCGGACGCCGCCAGGTTCAGGCGCAGCGCCTCGCGCGCAACCTGTTCCGCCAACCAGCCGGCAGCGGCCTGCGGCGGCGTCGCCAGCGCCCGAATCGCGGCGATGCCGCCGCCATCGACGGCGCCCAGGGTCAGCACGCCGTCGTGCACCACGCCGAACCAGTCGCCGGCCGCCAGACTGTCGCGCCAGCGGTTGAACAGCACCAGGAACTGCGGCGCCACTTCGATCAGCGGCATGGCGTGGGCACCGGCGGCCTGCTGCACGGCCGTCTGCAGGGAGCGCGGCAGCGCGGCGGCCAGGAACGGCCGCCCGGCTTGCCAGTCGGCGCCGACATGCCAGCCGGCCGCCGGCTCGCCATATAACTGTTGAAAGCGCAAGGCGGCAGCCGCCTCCAGGTCGGCCATGCGGGTGCAGTCGGGCGGCGGCGTCACCTGCCACAGCCGCACCAGCTCGTCGGCCAGTACCACCGTCAAGGGCCAGCCGTCGCGCCCGGCGTCGTTGAACAGCGCTGCCGCCGCGGCCGTGACGGCGGCCGGCAAAGCGTGCGACGGGTCGAGGGCCAGCTCGGCCAATACCGTCGCCTCGCGCCCCCAGCGTCGCGTTTCGACCAGGGCGATGGCCTCCAAGCCGACCCCGAGCCGCAAGGCGTGTCCGAACTTTTTACGCATGCAGGGTCACCCGCTTGATTTCGGCAATCGTCGTCAGGCCGCGCTGCACCAGGTCGAGCGCCGCCAGGCGCAGGCTGCGGGTGCCGTTGGCATGCGCCGCCGCCTTGATCTGGCGGATCGGCCGTTTGTCGACGATCATCTCGCGGATCTCGTCGTTGAGGGTGAGGATCTCGGCGATCGAGCGGCGCCCCTTGTAGCCGGTGCCGCGGCAGTCGCCGCAGCCCTTGCCCTGCTTGAATTCGAAGTCCTGGACGTCGGCGCGTTCCAGGTTGACCGAGGCCAGTTCAAGGTCGTCCGGGCGGTACGCCACCGCGCAATGCGGGCAATTGGTGCGCACCAGGCGCTGCGCCCAGATGCCGTTCAGGGCCGACACGAAAGCGTACGGATCGATGCCCATGTGGGTAAAACGACCGAAGACGTCGAACACATTATTGGCGTGCACGGTGGTGAGCACCAGGTGGCCTGTAAGCGCCGATTGCACGGCGATTTCCGCCGTCTCGCGGTCGCGGATTTCTCCCACCATGATTTTATCGGGGTCGTGGCGCAGGATCGAACGCAAGCCCTTGGCGAAGGTCAAGCCTTTTTTCTCGTTGACGGGAATTTGCAGGATGCCCGGCAGCTGGTATTCCACCGGGTCTTCAATGGTGATGATTTTTTCGCGGCCGTTGTTAATTTCCGTCAGCGCCGCATACAAGGTGGTGGTTTTACCGGAGCCGGTCGGCCCCGTCACCAGCAGCATGCCGTAGGCTTCTTGCGCCAGGCCGCGCAGGCTGACCAGCGAGGGCGCGTCGAAGCCCAGCGCCTCCAGGGTCAGCGAGCCGTAGGCTTCGATCATGGCGCGCTTGTCGAGAATCCGGATGACGGCGTCCTCGCCGTGAATGCTCGGCATGATCGACACCCGCAAGTCGATCTCGCGCTGGTTCGATTCGACCCGGAAGCTGCCGTCCTGCGGAATGCGGCGCTCCGAGATATCCAGTTCGGCCAGCACTTTCAAACGCGAGATGACCTGTTCGGCCACTTCGATGCCGTTGACCGAGGTGGCGTGATCGAGCACGCCATCGATGCGGTATTTGACCGACAGGCCGAGCGCGGTGCTTTCCAGGTGAATGTCGGAGGCGCCGGCCTTGAGGGCATCGTACAGGGTCGAGTTGACCAGGCGGACGGCCGGACTGGCGGCCTCGTTGACCGAGGCGAACGAGAGTACCGCGGTGGTCTTGCCCTCGCGCTTGGCGTCGACCGTGCCGGGCCCGAGGGTGTCGACGGCGCGCGCCGATTCCTCGTGCTTGCTCAGATACGCCTGGATATCGGCGGCCAGGGCCAGCCGGGTTTGCAGGGGCGCACGCGCGCTGGCGCCGGCGCGCGCCGACAACCAGGTTTGCAGATCGAGGTCGAAGGGGTCGGCCACCACGCCGATCAGCTCGCGCGAGGCGCTGCGCAGCAGCACGCAGCGGCGCGCCAGCGCCTGCGCCAGCGGCAGCAGGTCGAACGCCGGCGCGAAGGCCAGCATGTCGGCGGTTTCCGCCACCGCCATGCCGAACGGCGCCGCCAGTGCGCGCACGATGTCGCGCGGCTCGAAGCCGGTTGCTGCTTCCAGCTCGTCGACCAGGCTGCGGCCGGCGCCGGCACTGGCGGCGCGGGCGCGCGCCATCAGGACTGGATCGATCGACAGGGAAGCTGGCGCGTTCAAGACATGTCTCCGGCAAGGTCGAAAATCGGCATGTACAACAGCACCACGATGGCGCCGACGATCAGGCCGATTCCGGCCATCAGCAGCGGCTCGAAGGTGCGCGTAAAGCGGTCGATCCAGCGGCTGATTTCACCGTCGTAAAAGGCGGCCGACTGGGTCAGCATCGGTCCCATGTCGCCGGTGCGCTCGCCCACCCGCAGCATGCGCAGCGAGATCGGCGTGGTCAAGCCGTTGGCTTCGAAGGCGCTGGAGAGCGGCAGTCCGGATTCGACCGCAAGCCGGGCTTGCTGCAGGCCGCTTCTGACGGTGGCCGTCACCATCGACTGCACGGTGTCGATCGCCTGCACGATGGGAATACCGCCTTCGCTGAGCATGCCCAGGGTCAGGTACAGGCGCGACAACTCGTAGATGCGCACCCGCTCGCCCAGGCCCGGCAGTTTGGCCAGCACCGCGCCGATGCCGCCTTGCGCCAGCAGGTGGCGCGCGCCCAGCACCACCAGCAGCGCCAGCGTGGCCAGGCCCGCCAGCAGCAGCACGGTGTGGTTGGCGGCGAACTGCCCCCACGACAGCAGCAGGCGCGACATGAAGGGCAAGCTGCGGCCGGCGCCTTGATAGACTTCGGCAAAGCGCGGCACCACGTAGGTGATCAGGAACAGGCTGACGCCGCCGCCCACCAGCAGCAGGATCGACGGATAGATGGCGGCGCTGGTGATCTTGGCGCGCACGGCGTCGATGCGCTGCTGGTAATCGATGTAGCGCGCCAGCGAACGGGGCAGATCGCTGGTGCCCTCGGCGGCCTTGACGATGCCGATGTACAGCGGCGGAAACTGCTCGCCCTGCTCGGCCAGCACGCTGGAAAAGCGTTTACCGTCGCGCAGGCCGGCCAGCAGCCGCCCCAGCACATTGGCCAGCGCCGGATTGGCTTCCTTCTCCAGCAGCGCCTCGAGCGCCTCGACCACGCCGAGGCCCGCCGACAGCAGCGCCAGCAGCTCCTGGCTGAACAGCACCAGCGACATGCCGGCGCGCTTGCCGGCGCTGCGGCGCCGCTTGACGACGGCGACATACAGCCCGCGCGCCTCGATCTGGCGGCGGGCGTCGGCTTCATCGAGCGCATCGACCGTCAGTTGCGATACCACGGCGTCGGCGCCCAAAGCGCGCACGTCAAACTGCATGATGCGATCCGTCCGGCGTCAGTAAAGCTTAGTTGGTGATGTCGGCGTCTTCGCCGGTGCCGCCTGGCTGGCCGTCGCGGCCCAGCGAGAGAATCTCGAATTCGCCCTTGGTGCCGGGCGCGCGGTACTGGAAAGGGTGGCCCCACGGATCGAGCGGCAGGGCCTTTTTCAGGTACGGGCCGTTCCACTTGGCGCCGGCGGCGGCCGGCGCCGCCAGCAGCGCCGCCATGCCCTCTTCGGTGTTGGGATAACGGCCGACGTCGAGCCGGTAGGTGTCCAGCGATTTTTCAAACGCTTCGATTTGCGCCCTGGCGATGGTCACTTCGGATTTGCCCAGTTGCGAGAAATACTTTGGGCCGACGTAGGCGGCAAGCAAGCCGATGATAACGATCACGACCAGCAGTTCAAGCAGCGTGAACCCGGCAGTGCGGGGGCGCGGCCGGGGTGGTGTCATTACTACATGCATCCGACCAACTCCTTGATATCTGTTGCTCTATATTGCGCGATTGCGGACGGTGATGAACCCGTCCATTCGAACCCGACAAGGCTACCATGCCGCGTAGCGCCCCTACAATATTTCTTTAAGCGCAGGAATTCGGTGGCGAAGATGGCAAGCCACAGCGTCGCCTTGTCGCAGCGCGGCCGGACCGGCGTCCGGCGCATGCCGATTGGTCAACATTATTCGCGCGACAAGCTGAATAAAATATCAAAGTTTGCGCCACCCACCATATATGTTGATTTCCCGTATCACTCGCGTCCATAACACTGTTTTATCAATATTTTCGCCGGCGAGCGATTAGCCATCGACAGTCAGATGTCGATGTGTACATGAAAAATTCTCAACCTTCAGCGCAATCCATTGTGCGACTGCGTTGGCCGGAGAAATCTCGCTTGGCGCTTCGCTTCATCATCGGACAGTTAAGAAAATATTTGTTTCTTTTCATTACTATGAATTGCAATTTATTATCCGAATTACATATTAATGACACTTGCTACATCAAATTTTGTTACCACGCTACCGCTTTTAGCAGGCACATGTGTAAAAAAGCCACAAGCAATTTACCTCAGATTACAGACATTCATCAGAGACGAAACAAGCATAAATTCGATGTTTTTGTCGAAAAAAAGAATTTTCCACGTTGAAATAATTTTCACGCCTCTTGCCCTGCTTGCTATATTCATTACCAACCCGTTATGCCAAATGTGAAAACTGCAAGTTTCTTGCCAGGCCACATCAGATGCAGTTTGGGTCCCGGTATCCATCCTTACTTTTGGAGTCTTTCTATGTTGAAGCAAACCCTTTGCGCCATCGCCCTCGCCGCCACTGCCCTCAGTTCACAGGCTGCCATCATCTCTGAAGGTTTTGTCGACGTCTCCACGCTGACCAGCAAGGGCTTTATCTTGCGCAATGACAGTTCGCCGGCCGGTCCCCTGTTCCCGGCGTATACACAGGGCGGCAGTGGTTTCGATGCACAGGAAGGTCCTGCGGACTCTTATCTGGGCATGAACTACAACGTCGGCGATGTCGGCGGCACCCTGAACAACTGGCTCATTACGCCGCTGTTCACCACCACCGAAGACCTGGGTGTGAGCTTCTGGGTACAAGGCGCGACCGATCCGAACTATCTGGACCAGTTCGCTTACGGCTTCAGCAACGGCGGCACGGATGCCGCCGATTTCCTGTTGAGCTCGGTGCAAACGGCGACCCAGGGCGTTTGGACCCAAATCACCGCCGGCTTCACTGGCACCGGTATTGCCGGTACCACTGCCCGTTTCGGCATTGTGTATACGGGCTCGGCGGACAGAGCCAACGCCATCGGCTTCGACACGCTGGAAGTGCCTGAGCCGGCGTCGATGATGCTCGTTGGCCTCGGCTTGGCCGGCCTGGTTGCCGCGCGCCGTCGTCAAGGCGCTTGATTGTTGTGCCCCTTAATCGCCTCGCTCGAGGGCGGGGCAGTTGTTTGTTCGCGCAGTATTCTTAATTCGGAGAATAAGATGTCAAAAAACTTGAAATCCGGCGTACGCCTCGTGCACGCCGCCAGCGCCCTGCTGGCAGTTGCTGCGATTGCCGGTGCGCCATTGACGGCAGTCGCTCAAGAGCAATCTTCGCCAGAGGCTACGGCCGACAACCTCACCGTCGCACGTGACGCCGTCACCGGCAAGATTCGCGCCGCCACTGCTGAAGAGCATGCGCAACTGGCGGCGATCCGCGCCGCCAAGGCACGCAATTTCCGCGTGTCGCCGAAGCAATCGGTGCGCCGCTTTCACAAATCCGGCGCCAATGGCGTGACCCTGTCAGAAGAAATGCGCAATGCCAACACCTTGGTAGCCATCAAAGGCGCCGATGGCACGATTGAAATGCGCCATTACAACACCGCCGCCGAGGCCGACGCCGCGGTCCAAGCTGGGCCAACCGCCAACCCAACGACTGCATCGGAGTAAGCCATGCGTATGATGAAATTCTTGCCAAAACTGGCAACCCCACTGATGGTGGCGTGTGCCCTGACCTGTATCGCAGCCGATGCGGCCGCGGTGAGTTCGACGCCGACATCGACCATCATCATCCATAGCCGCGATCCTGCCGGCATGGGCTTCAACGATCCGACCCCGGTCGACCCGGTTGGCGGCAATCCAGGCACCACCTTGGGCGAACAGCGCATGTTCGTCTACCGTTATGTCGCCGACATCTGGCAGCGCAACCTTGTCAGCAGCGTGCCAATCCATGTCAATGCCGGCTGGGATGCAACCATGGCCTGCACGACCGGTAGTGCAACTTTGGGCAGCGCCAGCGCAAACAACATTTGGTATGGCTTTCCGAATGGTAAACCAAGAACCTGGTACCCGTCGGCACTGGCCAACAAGCTGGCCGGTGTGAACCTGTTCAATCCACAAACGCCTGAGGAAGAAGCCAACGACGGCGCCGATATTTACACACAATTCAATGCGCGCCTCGGCATGCCCGGATGCCTTGACGACTCGCCGTTCTACCTCGGCATCGACGGCAACGCCGGCAAAAAGACCAATTTTGTCGAAACACTGCTGCATGAACTGGGCCATGGCCTGGGCTTCTCGGTGTTGAGCGTGTACACCGCCACCGGCCAGCGCATCAACGCCGAAGGCACGGCCTATGTGACCAACGGCGGTCTGCCCAGCATCTGGGAAGGGTTCATGTATGACAACGCGCAGGGCAAAACATGGTTGGACATGACCAGCGCGCAGCGCCGTGTTTCGGCTATCACTCCTTTGCAGCTGGCATGGCGTGGACCGAATGTCGCCGCAGCCCAGGGTTTGCTGACAAATGCCCCGGTTCTGAATATTTCGACCAGCGTGGCCGGCGCATCGGGAAATTATGACTACGCGCCAGCCGTCTTTGGCAAGCCGATCACCACGCCATCGAGCTTCGGCACGCTTGCCGTCGTTCCTGGCCAGACCGTCAGCGCGCCATTCTTGGGTTGCGACGACTACACCGCGGCGCAAGCAAGCGCTGTGCGTGGCAAGACCGCTATCGTCAGCCGCGGCGTCTGCAGTTTCCAGATCAAGGCAGACAAAGCCCAGGCAGCAGGCGCTACCGGTTTGCTGCTTGCAAACAATGCGGCCGGCACTATTTCCGCCAGCGGATCTGACGCAAATATTCCTGTCGCGATGGTGTCGCAAGCGGACGGCAACAAGCTGATCGCCGCCGTGCCACAAGCTCCCCTGACCGGTACCCGCGGCAACCCAGGCTCGGTCGCAGCCAAGTTCGCGCTTGACCCGGTGCGCATCGCTGGTGCCGACGCTGCCGGCCGGCCGTTGCTGTACACGCCGAACCCGCTGATCGGCGGCTCGTCGGTATCGCACTGGGACGTGTCGGCTATGCCTAATCTGCTGATGGAACCGAATATCAGCCCCGACCTCGGCATTGTCGTCGATGCGCCAAAAGATCTTACCCTGCCGCTGCTGAAGGATATCGGTTGGTAAAACCAATCAATCAAAAGTGGAAAACCTACTTTTGATTGGGTCGAGAAAAAATCACTGGCAAAGCCAGATGATTTTTAGAGGAAAAGGCTACGCAAAAGCGTGGATGTAACTTGGAAAGCCGCCTGTGCGATCAGGCGGCTTTTTTTATGCGCAACTACTTACGTCGAGGCGCCCAGCGGATCGAGCAGGCGCAGGCTGATGCAGCGCGCCAGCGCATGGGTGCGGTTGCTGACACCGAGGGCGCGGTAGATGCGCTGCAAATGATTCTTGACCGTCACCGGGCTGATGCCGAGGATGATGCCGACCTCGAAATTGCTTTTGCCTTCACGCACCCAGCCGAGAATTTCCAGTTCGCGCGCGCTCAGGGGCCGCACGATGGCCGCCGCCGACGGCGACTGCGCGCCCCCTGCGGCTCCGGCGTCGACGCCGGCCACCCGCAGCAGCGCCAGGTGCAGGTGCGGCAACAGCAGCGACAGAAAATAGGCGTGGCGCGCGCTGGGCGCGCTTTGCCAGCCGCACAGGGCGAACAAGGTGCTGGCGCCCGCGAGCCGGCCGCTGCCGTGCACCACCAGGTGGTCGAACCCGAGTTGTTGCAAGGGACGGCGAAACTGGTTCAGGCTGGCGTCGCCGGCGCGCCGCCCTCCCCCGGTAATCGCCGGCAACCGCTCGCTGTCGTTGAACAGCGCTGCCAGCCGCGGCGCCAGCCCCTCGATCGGATGAGTCAGCACGCGCAGGGTGGCGGCGTCGAGCAGGCCGGCGTGCACCGGTTCGGCGCGCAGCAGGGCGCCGGCGGCGTCGAACTGCATGCACAACATCAATTGATGGGGCAATAGCGCTTGCAACTGGCCCTGGGTCCACAAATACAACTGGCGCAGGTCGCGCACTTTCACCGCCGCTTCGATCGCGCCGATCAGGTATTCCTGCTCGCGCGGGCTGAGGATGACGACCGCTTCCATTCAGGCGGCGCCGGCTGGGGTCAAGCGGCTTCCCACACGAACCTGTAGCCGCTGCCGCGCACCGTCTCGATATGTTCCTGGTGGCCGCTCGGCTGCAAGGCGCTGCGCAGGCGGCCGACGTGGGTGTCGACCGTGCGTTCATCGAGAAAGACGTCGCTGCCCCACACCTTGTCGAGCAACTGGGCGCGGCTGTGGACGCGCTCGGGATGCAGCATCAGGAAATTGAGCAGCCGAAATTCAATCCGCCCCAGGTCGATCTGGCGCGCGCCGGCGGTGACCCGGTGGGTGGAGGGATCGAGCCGCAAGCCGGCCAGCTGCACGGTATCGACACTGGCCTGCGGGGTGCGGCGGCGCATCACCGCATGGATGCGCGCCAGCATTTCGCGGGCGCCGAACGGCTTGGTGATGTAATCGTCGGCGCCCGTCTCCAGCGCCACCACCTTGTCGTGCTCGCTGTTGCGGGCGCTCACCATGATGATCGGAATATCGCGCGCGCGCACATGGGCGCGCAGCCGGCGGATCAGGGTCAACCCGGATTGGCCCGGCAAATCCCACTCCAGCAGCACCATGTCGGGCAAGCCGGCCTCGACCACCGCCAAGGCCCTTTCTGCATTGGCGACGCAACTGACCCGGTGCCCGGCCTGGCCGAGATTAAAGCGGATCAACTCCTGGATGGCGGACTCGGCTTCGACGACGAGGATGTGGGCGGACATGGACTCAACCTTTAGCAAAATCATGAATATTGTGTCAACTTTGTGTCTGCTGAACAATAGCAGTTTGACTATGCCCCAAAGCGGCATCCATTGACAATACGATTTTGTTTGGTGATTGAGAGGTTTACCAAATAAATGTAGTGCGCACGGGCGCAACCCTCGCAGTTGCACGCTCTTCTACAGTTGATCAGAAAATATTCAAACGGACGAAAAAAAACAGCTGTGTCGTTTCCGGCACAGCTGTTTTGCGTGGAAGTGCCCACGCCCGAAGGCGACTCGGCAGTTTCAGCGCACGGCGCGGCGACGCATGGTCACGCCCATCGCTGCCAGGGCCGTCAATACAAGCAGCAGTTCCGACGGTTCGGGAACCTCGACGGTAAGCAGCGAAGGCGCATTGATCACGGTGATGATTCTGCTGCCGCCAGTGATATCGAAGTGCCCGAGTCCGGTCGAGAGATCGCCGGCCAGATTCACATAATCGGTATCGGTCAGGAACACGTAAAGGGAGCTGAACGCGCTGGCGGTCTCATTCAGGTAGCCTTCGCTGAACATCAGGTCGAAGCCGAACTCACCACCGAATGTGGCATTCAAATCGATGAAGTTATCACCGATGGCATTGCCGATCGTCAAACTGTCGGCGTCCGCCGTGACGTCACCCGTCGCAGTGACGCCTGACACCAGGCCGGTCAATTTCGTCACGGTCGCGACGACCGGTCCGGCGTTACCGTTCTGTACGAACGACAGGGTGAGCAGGCCATCGCCCGACAGGGTGCTGGTATCGATCGCGACGTGGTAGGTCACCGGCGTGGCCATGGCGCCGAGGGAAGCGCCGGCGAGTACGGCAGCGGCGCAGCAATTGCGTAGCAACGATTTAAGATTAAACATGAATATTCCTTAGAAAACGCCGGCTTCGACGATGATGTTGTAGTTGATGGCGACCTTGCCTGGATTGCTCGCCTGCATGGATACCGACAGAGTTCCGCCTGGCACGATGTAGCCATTGGGAACGGTGATATACGGCACGCCATTGCGCATGCCGGTGGCGTTGGTAATCGTCACACCGCTCGGCAATCCGGTGATCTCCACATGGATCGGCCCCGTCACACCACGTGACGATTTGTTGATCAAGGTGGCGGCGGCGCCGTACTGGCCGGTTGCGCGGTTCAGCGTGAAGGCGGAGCGCGAGATCGTGAAGCTGGCGCTGACGTCAGCCGCCGGGACCGCTGCCAGGTTGAGGGTGACAGTCACCGGATCGTGGTCGGAAGCGCGGTAGGCGTTGTTCACATACAGGTCTTGCGGCTTGCCGTCGGTGTTGTAGTCGATCACGCTTGGTTCATCGGCATTGTTGTGGAATTCCGAGGCGTCCGATATCTGCGCAGACATGGCAGGGGTGGCCAGGGCGTGGTCGAGGTAACCTGCCGTGCTGTTGAACACGTAGGAGTACGGCATCCCCATCGGACGGACATAGCGTTCGAGCTGGTTGACGATGCCGGCATCGGTCATCAGGTTGATCGGCGCTTCCATGCCGTAGGAATTGAAGTCGCCGATCAACAGCGCGGCGTCGATGCCGGAATCGGTCTGCACCTTCGGGATGAAATTCGTGACCAGGCGAGCGGCCTGTTGCACACGGACCTGGGTCCAGCAGCCTTCACCCTTGTCGGTATCGCCCGTCGAAGGGCAGCTACCCTTCGACTTGAGGTGGTTGACGATCAGCGAGAACTTGCCGCCGTTAGCAGGCAAGATAAAACTTTGCGCCATCGGTGGACGGTTGTTGATGTTGTCCGGATCGGGATCGGTCTGGCTTGGACCTGCCAGCGTCAGCTTGGCAGGCTTGTAGATCATGGCGACGCGGATGGCGTCGGTGCCGGTGCCGTTATTGCTGCCAACCGCTTGTGGCTTCGGCACGACCGCGTAGACCGTCTGGCCGTAAGCGGCATTGAGCTGGTCTACCAGATAGGTGACGGCCGTCTCACCGTTGTTCTGGATTTCCATCAGGCCGACCACGTCTGCATCGATCAGCTTGAGCGAGTTGACGATCTTGTCGCGCTGGCGAGTGAATTCGTTGAGGTTATCAGCGCCGCGGCAGTTGGACTTGCTGTTGCTCGATCCGAGCGAGCAGGTCTGATTGGTCGCCGTGGAGAACACCGAGGCGCCGTTGGTAAAGGTGGTGAAGAAGTTCAGCACGTTGGCGCTGGCCACTTTCACGTTGCCGGTCCCGAAGCTCGGCGCCGTCGGACGCGGATTGTCGCGCGAGAAGGTCACCGGCTCGGTCGGCTGCAGCTTGTACAGCGACTTGGTCGGCGTGCCGCCGACGGCGCCCATGTCGATCACACCGGTGAGGTTGCTGGTGGTGTCGCCGGCGCGGATGGTCTTGTCGGCGGCAATGTAGGGAATCACGGTCGGGGTGACGAAAATGCCGTCATCGAGAACGATCAGGTTCCTGGCATTGGCCGCACGCAGCGCCAGTTCCTCAGGCGTGTTGACCTTGAAGCGGTTGGTGGTGGTTTCCAGGCGGCCCGACGACAGGCTGATCTCGCCGCGGTCGCCCACGAACTCCACTTGCGAAGCGGTCAAAGGCTGGGCGAAGCGCACCAGCATGCCCTGGTAGGGACCGAAGTCGTCGATCGGCAGGGCGATGTTGGTCGGCGCGATCGGCGTGGCGGTGCCGATCTTGACGATGGCGCTCGGGTTGACCAGCTCCGTCAGCGAGGCGGCGGCGCCTGTCGGGGTGTATTCCTGCACGGTGGCGGTGACGCGCACGACATCGTTGATGGAAACGGTCGGCGCAGTGTTGCCCGTGTAGACATAAATGGCGTCCGACGTGGTCGGGTCGCCGTCGCCGGTGGCGTCCTGGATGAAGAAGCCGGTCGCGACGCGGGCGGTGACCACGCCTTCGGTGGTCTGCACGCTGCTGGCGTACGGCGAGGAGGCGCCAGGTCCCTGGATTTCAAAGATGCGGCGCGACGCCGATGCCGGCGCGGCGACGCTCACGCTGACGGTACAGCTGGTGTTCTGGCGGTCGTCGTTGACGAAGTTGACGACCACGGGATACGTGCCGCTGGCGGTGCTGGCGGCCACGTTCAGGTTGACGCTGGCGGCGGCGCCGTCTTCGCTCGAAGCGGTAAAGCCCGACAGGCTGATGCCGGCGACGGCGCTGCTGGTGATGCTGGCGCCGTTGACGATGCTGTCGGTGTCGCGGGCGGTCAGTACGGCGCTGCCGCCGATGCCAAAGGCAAAGCTCAGGTTGGGCGGGCAGGAGGCGACGATGACGGGCTCGGCCGGTGCGCCGTTGCAGCTGGCGGCGGCGCTGGCGCGATTGCGCGGCGCTGGCGCGGCGACGTCGAAGTCGGCGCTGTTGTTGTCGGTGTCGGCGCAGCCGGCGCCCTTGCGCAGCAAGGCGGTCGGGTTGGCGGGCGCAGGAGCAGCGGCGCCTTCGAAGCCGGTCGCGCTCGGGCCGAAGCCGACCAGGTCGGCCACGTTCGGCGTTGCCTGGTTCGGGTTGTTGATGGTCAGCGAAGTCTGGTTGCGCACCAGCGCGACCTTGCCGGCGGTGGCGCCCATGGCCAGGGTACCGGTGGCGTCGGGGGTCGGCAAATCGGCGGCCGCGGTGTTGGCGCCTGCTGCCTCCTGGATCAGGTAGTACTGGCCAGGCTGCAATGTCACGGGAGGGAGATCGGTGCGGGTCCAGCTGTTGCCGGTCGCCGATGCGTATTGCACGCTCCAGCCGCTCATGGTGACCGGTGCATTGGTCGGATTGAGCAATTCGATGAAGTCGTTCTTGTATGGGTTGTATGGGCTGCTGGTGGTACCAGTGCCGTTACCGCCGCCGCTCGACACCTGGCTGATGACGATGTCGGTCGAGGCCGATGCAATGGCGGGAATGGCCAGGCCAGCGATCAGCGCAGCCAGTACGGTCAATTGACCGGGAGAAGATATCGAAGCAGGCGTTTTCATTAAGGACAGTCCTGGAGAAGAGAGATCGTTCGAATTAGGTTTCTGCTAACGCAACACTCAGAAGTTCGTTAGCAAAATAAATTGTATTCTGGCAAAAATGATATTACGGACGTGCAATGACAGTATGATGACGGCGGATTGATCCGTTCGGATCAATCCGCCGTCCAGGATGGTGCAGGCCGGTATTCGCGGGGCAACCGATTGCGCGCCATAAGAAATGGACCGCGACCGGGCGCTATTCGACGGGCAAATACACAACAGTTTTGCGGCTGCTCAAGCATATCGATTATGCAAGGCGAAAAAAAACGGCAGCCGCGGCTGCCGTTTTCAGAATTTGTCAAAACATCAAGCGCGCTGATAAATATCCTCGAAACGCACGATGTCGTCCTCGCCCAAGTAACTGCCCGACTGCACCTCGATGATATGCAGCGGCAGCTTGCCCGGGTTTTCCAGGCGGTGGTTCATGCCGATCGGGATATAGGTCGATTCGTTCTCGGACAGCAGCTTGACGGTATCGCCGCAAGTGACGCGGGCGGTGCCGCTGACCACCACCCAGTGCTCGGCGCGGTGATGGTGGATCTGCAGCGACTGTTTTTCGCCCGGCTTGACGGTGATGCGCTTGACCTGGAAACGGTCGCCGGCGTCGATGCCTTCGTAGTGGCCCCACGGCCGGTAGACCTTGGTGTGGTACAGGTGCTCGGTGCGCGCTTTCGACTTCAGGTGGTCGACCACCT